>SBFV01000213.1 GCA_006227775.1 Gammaproteobacteria bacterium
CAGGGTCCCCCCTTTCCCCGAACTGGACCTTGAGCTGGCAGCCCTGTGGGTTTAGCAATACCTGCCTTTCACCCTAAAAACGGCAGTTAGCCCCTCACGCCAGCCCGTCCCATATAAAGAGGAACACTACCTGTCCGGCTGCAAATGTGCCCATGCCACATCCTCCTCCGGTTTGAGCCAATCCTCAGCCAAGGCGGGTTCGGCAAGCAATGCTGTTTCAGTGACTTCCTCGACAGGTGTCAGGAACATCAGGATCGCACGGCCGGTCGGGAGGTGCTCGAACGGCTCGACCGGATGGATTCGACCACTGGTGTCGATTTCGACTTCGATGGTTTGCAGCATACTCAAATCCTCTCGAAGGGTGTGGTGCTGTGCGCGGATCTCGGTTGGGCTCGCTGCATCAAAAGGCATGGCGCAGGATCTCGATATTCTCGTTGCGTGCGGCGGCAGCCTCAGCCTGGAGCTGGAGGTAAACACGATGGGCGATATTCAAGTCCAGAGTGCATCTCTCCTGGTCAGGGGTCGCTCAATTCTGCCGGCAATGGGTCTCCCGCACCAGGGGGGTGGCGAGGAGGGCGAGAAGGGCGGCACCAAAACAGAGCCAGAGCCCGTGTTGATAATCAGCGGCCGCGTAGACCCGGACGCCGTCGCGCAGGGTCCCGTCCCAGCTCAGGTCCAGCACCCAGCCGAAGGCGGGCTGGAGGACGGCGGCGCCGAGGAAGAGGCCGGTGTTGACCAGGGCGACGGACATGCCCGCCACCCGCGCCGGCAGGACCTCCTTGGCGGCGGCATAGACCACCACGTTGCCCCCGGCCGTCAGGCCCAGCACGGCGAAGATCAGCAGGCCGCTCCAGCCTGGTCCCCAGGGGAGGAGGATCATCCCCAGCCAGGCCAGGCAGAAGAGCAGGGTCCCGGCGACGATTACCGGGCGCCGGCGGCCGAGGCGGTCCGAGATCCAGCCGACCTTGTAGGCCCCAATGGCGAAGGCCAGCAGGGTCACGGTGGCGTACAGGGATGCGTCGGCGCGATCCAGGCCGTACAGGTCCCGCATCAATGGGATCGCCCACAGGCCGGCGAAGGCGAAGAAGCAGCCGGTGAGGCCAAAATTGACCCAGAAGCCCGGCCACACCGCCCGGTTGGTCAGGACCTCCCGCAGGTCCCGCAGCCAGTGCTGGTCCCGGGGCGGGTGGGGCGGTAGCCCCTCCTGTTCCCGCGGGGAGGGAAAGCCGGCATCCTCGGGGCGGTTGCGCACCCCGATCAGGGTCAGCAGGGCGAGGAGGACGGAGATGACCCCCGCGCCGACGAAGACCTGCCGCCAGGACACCTCCGCCAGCAGCAGGGCCAGCGGTCCCGCCGCCAGGATCGAGCCCAGGTTGCCCAGCAGCAGGGTGAGCCCGCTGATCCGCCCATACTGGCGGTCGGGGAACCAGAGGGCATTGCTCTTCATCAGGCCGACGAAGATCACCGACACCCCCAGGCCCACCAGAAAGCGCCCCCAACTGGCGGTGGCGAAGTCCGGCGCCAGGCCGAACAGCACCGAGCCGACCCCCGCCACCAGCCCGCCCAGGGTGACGCTGATGCGTGGCCCCAGGGTATCCGCCAGCACTCCGGAGGGGATCTGCAGGGCGGTATAAATATAGAAGTAGGTCGCCGCCAGGGAGCCCAGGGCCGCCCCGCTGGTGTGAAAGGCCTGCATCAGGTCCGCCGCCACCACGCCGGGGGCGACGCGGTGGAAGAAGACCATGATGTAGGACCCGATCAGGATCCAGAACACGGTCCAGCGCAGGCGGTTGAAGCGGGCTTGATCGAAGGGGATCGGATTCATGACACTCCGGAACCTATCGGCATCGCAAATCCCTTTTCGGCCTTCCCAGGAGTGACCGAAAACGGAGCTGCTGTAAGTGAGTGGGAGAAGCTTAGCAGCAGGGAGCCAGGACGGGAGACACCAGGCCCAGGGCATCCCAGGGGGAGTTTAGGCGACTTATCCTCGCGACTTGGTAACAATTTTGCAATCTGGCCATGCCCCCGTCTTTGTTACCATCCGCGGCGGTTCAGCTTCAGGAAGTAACCATGCCCACCGACCCTCTCCTAAGCGAGACGACAACCCCGCCGGACACCCTGGCAGCCATCGACCTGGGCTCCAACAGCTTCCACATGATCGTGGCTCGCCCCCTGGAGGGGGACTTTCAGGTCATCGACCGGCTGAAGGAGATGGTGCGGCTGGCGGAAGGGCTGACCCCGGACAGGGACCTCAAGCCCGAGGTGGCGGCCCGCGCCCTGGCCTGCCTGGAGCGCTTCGGCCAGCGCCTGCGGGGCATGCCACCCGGCAGCGTACGGGCGGTGGGGACCAACACCCTGCGCCAGTTGCGACCGGAGAGCGGCTTCCTCGCCCTGGCGGAGGCGGCCCTGGGCCACCCCATCGAGATCATCGCCGGCCGGGAGGAGGCGCGACTCATCTACCTGGGGGTGGCCAACGGCCTGGCCGCCAGCGAGCAGCGCCGCCTGGTGGTGGACATCGGTGGCGGCAGTACCGAGATCATCATCGGCGAGGGCTTCAGCCCGCGCCTGCGCGAGAGCCTGCACATGGGCTGCGTCAGCGCCTCCCTGCGCCATTTTCCCGACGGCATCATCACCCGGGAACGGATGAACCGGGCGGAGCTGGCCGGGGGCCTGGAGATTCGCCCGGTGCGCGAGCAGTTCCGCCAGGCCGGCTGGCGCGACGTGGTCGGCAGTTCCGGCACCATCCGCGCCATCGCCACCGTGGTGGCCGCCCAGGGCTGGGCGCGAGACGGCATCACCGCGGACGCCCTCCTGCGCCTGCGCGATGCCCTGCTCGACTTCCGCCTTTTCGCCGATATAGACCTTGAAGGGCTCGCGGAAGAGCGCAGGCCCGTCTTCGTTGGGGGCGTCACCGTGCTGCGCTCGGTCTTCACCGCCCTGGGCATCGAGCGGATGCAGGTATCGGAAGAAGCCCTGCGGGAGGGCCTGCTTTACGAGATGCTCGGCCTGACCCGTCACCAGGACGTCCAGGAACGCTCGGTGACCGTGCTGACGCAACGCTTCGACATCGACGAGGCCCATGCCGGCCGTATTCGCGATACCGCCCTCGTCCTCTTTGGGCAGGTGGTCCGCGATTGGGAGCTGACGGACCCCCGGATGCCCGCCTTTCTTATCTGGGCCGCTCGCCTCCACGAGATCGGCCTGGCGGTCGCCCACAGCCAGTACCAGAAACACGGCGCCTATCTGGTGGCCAACGCGGACCTGTCCGGCTTCAGCCGCCCGGAGCAAGGACTGCTGGCGGCCCTGGTCCTGGGCCACCGGCGCAAATTCCCGCTGCAGGAATTTACCGGGCTGTCGGCCGCCTGGCGTCGCGCCGCCCCCCGCCTCTGCATCCTGCTGCGCCTCGCCGCCCTGCTGCATCGCAGCCGCTCACCCACCGCCAAGCCTTATCCCATGCTGACCGCCCAGGAGGAGCGCCTGAGTCTGCGCTTCCCTTCCGGCTGGCTCGAAGATCACCCCTTGACCCGACTGGAACTGGAAGAAGAGGCCCAGCGCCTGGCGATCGTGGGCATCCAGTTAGATTTTGCCTGATGCGACCCCCAAGCTGTTAGAATCCCGTGCCAGTGGCGTTCCCCCCTTGGCGCCGCGCGACAAGATCAACCCTACCCTGGCCGCAATCGCCGGGGCTAACTAAGCCAACTCTCTGGAGGACAACCACGATGGCCGCACTCTTTTCCGACGCCTGGATGAAGCAGCTCATGGACGCCTGGAATGGCGAGCCGGAGGTCAAGGACAAGCTCGCCGAGATCGGATTCAACTCCGTTATCTATTGCGGATTCAAAAGCGAGGAGGACCCCCGCGGGGTCTTCGTCGTCGAGAATGGCATCTGTGTCCGCGCCGGTGCCTGGAGCCCCACCGACCCGCCCGCCAACTGGGACATGCGCGCCGACCTCGGCGACTGGCTCAAGTGGGTGGAGAAGGGCATCGGCATGATGGGCATGGGCATGGCCTTCACCACCGGCAAGCTCAAGTTCAAGGTCGGTGACTACAAGGCCATGATGAAGGACCCGCGCATGGCCAACCCCTTCGTCAAGAGCTTCGGTCTGATGCAGAAGATCGGCGCCGACGAACTCGGCTGAGCCGTGCCGCCGCCTGGCCAGTTTCTGGCCTGGCGGCGCCCACACCCGTAAAGCCCGCCTCGGCGGGCATTTTTTATGCTACCGGACTGGGTTGACGCCGCTTTGTTGGGATCACCCTAAGATTC
>SBFV01000093.1 GCA_006227775.1 Gammaproteobacteria bacterium
GTGGGCCCTTGCAAGAGGTGTGAACGCGGTGCTGGAGTTGATGAAGGCCGGTGGCTGGCTGATGTGGCCCATTCTGGCCTGTTCCCTGGTCGCCATGACCATCATCCTGGAGCGCCTCTGGAGCCTGCGTCGCCGCCGGGTCATGCCGGCGAACCTGATGGAGCAGGTCTGGCAGTGGCAGCGGGACCAGGCTTTGACCCCGGAGCGCATCCAGTCCCTGGCCCAAGGTTCCCCCCTGGGCCGGTTGCTGAGCGCCGGTCTGGTCAACCGCCATCATTCCCGGGATGTCATGAAGGAGGCCATCAATGACGTCGGCCGGCAGGTGGTAGCCGATCTGGAGCGCTATCTGAATACCCTGGGGACCATCGCCGCGGTTTCACCGCTCCTGGGACTCCTCGGGACCGTCTTCGGCATGATCGATATCTTCACCGTCATCATCGACGCGGGTGTCGGTAACCCGGGTATCCTCGCCGGCGGTATCTCCGAGGCCCTGATCACCACCGCCGCCGGCTTGACGGTGGCGATCCCCAGCCTGATGTTCCATCGCTATTTCGACGGGCTGGTCAACCGGTACGCCCTGGCCATGGAGGAGCAGGCCCTGAATCTGGTGGAAGTCATCAAGGGTGAGCGCGAGGCCCTGCCGGGAGGGCTGGCGTGAACCTGCGCCCCCAGCGCTCCACCCCGCCAGACATCAACCTGGCGCCCCTGATCGACGTCGTCTTTCTGCTCCTCATCTTCTTCATGGTCACCACCACCTTCAGGGACGAGGTGGGTATCAAGGTGCAACTGCCCCAGGCCCAGGGGGAGACAGTGTCCAGGGCCCGGCCCCTGGTCCTGACCATTGACGCCGAAGGCCATTTTTACCTCCCGGATCGACCGGTTCCCGACCAGCGCCCGGAGACCTTGCGCAGGGTCCTGGCGGAGGCCATGGCAACCTTCCGTGGCCAGGCCGATGCCGGCACGGATGCCCCCGGCGCTGCCGCTGGCCTTCCCGTCGCTCCGCCGGCGGAAATGCCCCTGATCATCGAGGCCGACGCCCGCACCCCCCACCAGGCGGTCATGACCGCCCTGGACGTGTCCAGTCAACTCGGCCTGAGGCGAGTCGCCTTCGCCGCCAGCCGGGGGGCGGTGGTCCCATGAGCGGTATGGAGGTCCTTACCTCCGGCTCGGCCCGGCGCATCTACCTGCGGCTGATCGGTTACGCCAAGCCCTATTGGCGCATGTTCGCCGTCTCCGCCGTCGGCATGGTGTTCTACGCCATCACCGAACCGCTCTTCGCCGCCATGATGAAGCCCCTGCTGGATGGCACCTTCATCGACCGGGATATCACGGTGGTGCAGAGCATGCCCCTGATCCTGATGGGCATCTTCCTGGTCCGGGGCATCGCCGGCTTTGTCAATACCTATTGTTTACAGTGGGTGGGCCAGCGGGTGGTGGCCGACCTGCGCCGGGAGATGTTCGACCACCTGCTGCGGTCGCCGGCGCGCTACTACGACGGCCAGACCACTGGCCAGCTCCTGGCCAAGCTGACCTACAACGTGGAAAACGTGGCCGATGCCGCCACCAGCGCCGTCACCACCCTGATCCGGGACGGTATCACGGTCATCGGCCTGCTGGCCTACATGCTTTACGTCAACGTAGTATTGTCGGCCATCTTCCTGCTGGTGGGGCCTGCCATGGTGGTATCCATCCGCTACGCCAGCCGGCTCTTCCGCCGCCACTCCAAGCGTATCCAGGACCGGGTGGGGGAACTCACCCACGTCGCCCAGGAGGCCATCGATGGCCAGCGGGTGGTCAAGGCCTTCGGCGGCCAGGGCCGGGCCCTGGAGCGCTTCAACTTCGTCAACGAGAAGACCCGCTCCCTGCAGATGAAGATGGTGGCCACCAACGCCATCAGCGTACCCCTGGTGCAGTTGGTGGCGGCTATCGCCATCGCCGTCATCATCTATCTATCGACTCTGCAGGGCCTGCGCGAGGACATCTCCGTTGGAACCTTCATGTCCTTTATCATCGCCATGGGCCTGCTGTTGCAGCCGATCAAGAGCCTGACCTCCATCAACAAGCAGTTGCAGCGGGGGATCATCGCCGCCGACAGCCTGTTCGAGCTCATGGACTCACCCACGGAGGCCGATACGGGCACCCGCACCCTGGAGCGAGCCCGAGGCCGGGTGGAGATCCGCGGCCTGACGCACGAGTATGATGCGGACAAGGGGCCGGTGTTGCGCGATCTCGACCTGGTCGTCGAACCGGGGGAGACCCTGGCCCTGGTCGGTCGGTCGGGGAGCGGCAAGTCCACCCTCGCCAATCTGCTGCCGCGCTTCTACGATCCCCTGGCGGGAGAGATCCTCATTGACGGCATCCCGACCCGGGAGCTGACCCTGGCCAGCCTGCGGGCCCAGATCTCCCTGGTGACCCAGGACGTGGTCCTGTTCAACGATACCATCCGCAACAACATCGCCTACGGCTACGCCGGGGAACTGGACGAGGCGACCCTGGAGCGAGTGGCCGAGGCGGCCCACGCCCTGGACTTCATCCGTGAGCTGCCCCTAGGCTTCGATACCCTGGTCGGCGACCGGGGTGTCCTGCTCTCCGGGGGGCAGCGCCAGCGCCTGGCCATCGCCCGCGCCATGCTCAAGGACGCCCCCATCCTCATCCTCGACGAGGCCACCTCCGCCCTGGACAGTGAGGCGGAGCGCCACATCCAGGCGGCCCTGGAGCAACTCATGAGTCATCGCACCACCCTGGTCATCGCCCATCGCCTGTCCACCATTGAACGGGCGAACCGCATCCTGGTCATGGACCAGGGCCGTGTGGTCGAGCTGGGTAGCCACGCGGAGCTTCTTGCCTTGGGTGGTCATTACGCCCGGCTGCACCGGATGCAATTCAACGAGCCGACGGGGGAGGTCGTGGCGTGATCCACCGAATCGGCACCAAGGGCGAGCCGCGGACATCTTCAGTTAACCACCGATCATGACCCGCCGGTTCCCATGAAGATCGAGGCTCTCTGGTACGGTCGCCACTGGCTCTTCTGGCCTCTGGTACCCCTGGCCGGCCTCTTCCGGCTCCTGGTTGCCCTGCGGCGTCTGGCCTTCCGTCGGGGCTGGCGGCGGAGCGAACGCCTGCCGGTGCCGGTAATCGTGGTGGGCAATCTCACCGTCGGTGGCACCGGCAAGACCCCCCTGGTGCTCTGGCTGGCGGACTGGCTGCGTGACCAGGGTTGGAAGCCGGGGATCCTTTTGCGTGGCTATCGCGGCACCTCGTCACGCTGGCCCCGACGTGTGGCGGTTGACGACGATCCCCGGGAACTGGGCGACGAGGCGGTATTGCTGGCCCGCAAGTCCCCCGCCCCGGTGGCGGCGGGGCCGGACCGCGTAGCGGCGGGCCGGCTGCTGTTGGCCGGCGCGGCGTGCGATATTCTCGTCAGCGACGATGGCCTCCAGCATTACCGGCTGCAGCGTGACTTGGAGATCCTGGTTATCGACGGCGGGCGCGGTTTCGGCAACGGTTTCTGCCTGCCCGCGGGCCCCCTGCGGGAACCCCTTTCCCGGGCAAGGGGCATCCCCCTGCGGCTCTGTAGCGGGGGGGGCTGCCCTGACGCCGAGCCTTTGATTCTCCAGGTTGGCGACCTGGTCAATCTCCGTCATCCCGAACGTACCCTGCCCCTGGCCAGTTTCAGACGTCGGCGGGTGACGGCGGTGGCGGGGATCGGCAATCCCGAGCGCTTTTTCGCCCTGTTGCGGCGGGAGGGTCTACATGTGGAGGAACTCCCCTATCCGGATCACCATGCCTTCACCGCCGCGGAGGTCGCCGCCTGGCCGCCGGGCCCCGTCCTCATGACCGAAAAGGACGCGGTCAAGTGCCTTGCCTTCGCCGGGGAGGATCACTGGTATCTCCCGGTGTCCGCGGTTCCCAGCGTCGCCTTCCAACGTCAATTGTCCCAAGCCCTGAAAGGTCTGAGCCATGGATAAGAAACTCCTCGATATCCTCGTCTGCCCCCTGTGCAAGGGTCCCCTCTATTACGACAAGGCCGCTGCTGAGCTCATCTGCCGTGCCGACCGGCTGGCCTTTCCCATCCGCGACGATATTCCCGTGATGCTTGAGGAGGAGGCACGGGAACTGCCACCCGACGAGGAAGTGCCCAAGAGGTGACTGGCGCCGCGGCCATGCGCCAGAAATGATGATGACCCATGGATTCCCCTAGCCCCGCCTTCAGGATCATCATTCCGGCGC
>SBFV01000341.1 GCA_006227775.1 Gammaproteobacteria bacterium
CCACCACCAGCAGCAAGAGTCCCAGGAGTTTCAGATCCCCCGCGCCGACCAGGAAACGCCGGGGGGTGCCGTTGCCCCATGGACTGGCGCGACGGCCCTCCCCGGAAAGGGGAATCAGGCCCCTCCTCCTCGCCTGGCGCGGGAGGCGTGGCGAACCCGAGCGAGGGAATGCCATGATTCAGGACCGCTCCCCGCCGCTGGTGTGTTGCCGCACCAGCTCGGGACTGGGGAGGCCGCGGATGACCACCTCGGGCATGTCGCCGGCGGTATAAACGAAGACATCCCCGGCACCCATGATGCGCTGGAGGAGCGACTGCTGAACCCGCACGCTGCGGATGGAAGACTGGGCGATCTCGGTGTACTGCTTGCTGAGGAGGCCATGGGTCCAGACGATCTCATCGGGCTTGATGACCAGGTGATCCATCTTGGTCTGGATGTACCAGACCAACAACCAGAGGAAGCTCAGGGCCGCGAGCGCCAGCCCCCCCAGGCTCACCGGGGCCGATGGCATCATCAGGATGGCGCCGAGGACGGACGCCACCGGCGGGGTGGCGACGATCATCCCACCTACCAGCCCCAGTAGGAGCAGGAAGGAGCCGAAGGGGTTCATCCGCACCAGGGAGGGGCTGGCTTCATACAGGACCTTGGACATGGACGGCTCCGGGGTGGGAAAGGGGGGATGGAGAAGGTGTTGGGACGGTGTTAGGGGTGACGACCAGCAGGCCAAGCCAGGATCTTAGCAGCAAGACAGCGGCCGCGAAAAAGAAATGGCCGGTCGAACCGGGAGACTTCTCGCCCTCAGTCGGGCGCAGGGGCCAATTCCTCGCGCGCCAGAACCGCTCGGATGGCATCGATTCGCGCCGTCCGAAGCCGTTCCGCGATTCGCCCGGCCGAGCGCGGCAATCCGGCGGGTCCGGGATCGCTCCCGGAAACCGGCTCCTGGGTTGACGGGGCACCTGGCCGGCCAGGTCCGGGGTCATTCCCCGTGGCCGGCAGCGCGGGAAGGGTAGTCACCGTCGGATCTGCCGCGACCGTGGCCCGGGCGATGGCCCCCGCGTCGACCCCCTGGGCCGCGGCCTGACAGGCCCGCCAAAGGTCCCCCTGATCGTAATGACGCTCCTCGTAGCCTAAGCGGCCACGATAATCCGCCTCGCAAACTTTCAGCATCAGCGCGAAACGTTCCGGACGGCGAAAGGCATCGGCCCCCTCC
Source organism: Gammaproteobacteria bacterium (assembly GCA_006227775.1). Lineage (GTDB taxonomy): Bacteria > Pseudomonadota > Gammaproteobacteria > Chromatiales > Chromatiaceae > M0108. The sequence continues at coordinate 1,211 of SBFV01000341.1, forward strand.
AGCACCTCCAGGATGGTCCCGGGGCGCAGTTCACCGATCTTGTGGACCAGGCCGTGATAGCGGGCGGCGATCACCGCCAGCTCACGGTAGCGGGTCGGGACCCGAAAGCGGGCGCACAAGGCCTGGATAAGGTCCACGCTGCGCTCCTCGTGGCCCTTGTGGCCGGGCAGGATTTCCGCCGGGGTGGTGCCCTTGCCCAGATCGTGGCCCAAAGCGGCGAACCGGACCTCGGTCCGGTCGGACAGGCGGGCGGACATGTCCAGCACCAGCATGGCATGGACGCCGGTGTCGACCTCGGGGTGCCACTTGAGCGGCTGGGGCACGCCCCACAGCCGGTCCACCTCCGGGAACAGGCGGGCCAAGGCGCCACACTGGCGCAGGACCTCGAAGAAGCGGGAGGGCTTCGGCTCGGCCAGGGCCTTGTCCAGTTCCTGCCATACCCGCTCCGGGACCAGGGCGTCCACCTCCCCGGCCTTCACCATGGCACCCATCAGTGCCAGGGTCTCGGGGGCGATGGTAAAACCCAGGTCGGCGAAGCGGGCGGCGAAGCGCGCCACCCGCAGGATGCGCACCGGGTCTTCGCAGAAGGCATCGGAGACATGGCGCAGAACCCGTGCTTCCAGGTCCGCCAGGCCGCCGAAGCAGTCGATCACCCGTCCGGACTCATCCTCCGCCAGGGCATTGATGGTCAGGTCGCGCCGGCGCAGATCCTCCGCGAGGGTCACGTCCGGCGCGGCATGGACGACGAAGCCACGGTACCCCGGCCTTGTCTTGCGTTCAGTGCGGGCCAGGGCGTATTCGTCCTGGGTCACCGGATGGAGGAAGACCGGGAAGTCCGCCCCCACCTGCCGGAAACCCAGGGCCAGAAGCTGCTCGGGGGTGGCCTCCACCACCACGAAGTCCCGTTCCCGTACCGGCCTGCCGAGGAGGCGATCGCGCACCGCGCCCCCAACGAGATAGGCTTTGAAGTTCGTCATCACCGTATCAGCCTCCCTCCCTGGGACCGGTCAGGCGGGGCGGCGGGGGATGAGGACCGGGCGCTACCCCTCCCCCCTCCTGGATGCTCGTCCGATCGGTACCCGGTGTCGCCCCCTCCGCGGTGGCTGGCGGCTCCGCCTTGCCCCGGAAAAACCGCCCGAGGCCGCCAAAGACCCGCTTGACGCCCCGCCAGATCTTCGGCAACAGCCAGATCAAGAGCAGGAGGAAGCCGACCAGCAGGGCCAGGAAGAGGAAGGGATGATTGATGGCCGCCAGAAGACCGCCGACCACGGCCACATCCTCCGCCAGGGAGGCTCCCCAGTTGGTGAAGGGTTCCGGGGAGGTATTGATCAGGACCCGGACCCCGGCCTTGGTGGCATGGGATGCCGCCGCCAGGCCGCCGCCCGCCAGGGCGGCCGCCAGTTCGGCGCCGGGGCCAATGTCCCCCACCGCGCCGGCGGCCAGCAAGGCCCCGGCGGGGATGCGGATGAAGGTGTGGAAGCCGTCCCAGACCGTATCCACGCCAGGGGTCTTGTCGGCGAAAAACTCCGCGAGGTACATGAACCCGGCGACGATCATCACCAGGGGATCGCTCAGCACCTGGAGCCCCTCGGGGAGCTCCATGCGCCCGGTCAGACCGAGAAAGCCCAGGACCAGGATGGCGGCATAGAGATTGATACCACTGGCCCAACCGGCGCCCAGGGTGAGGGCGAGGGTGTGGCTGATGTCTTCCATCGCGTGTTCCACCTTCAATTCAGGGGTTGAGACCCATTATAGCCCCTGGCTGGCGGCGGGGACCCTCTTTGCCCAGCCAAAACACAAGCGCAACGGGTATAGAATCACATTCACCCATTCTCAATCGGCCGATCCCGCTGGCGGAGCCCCATGCGCTTTCTCGTCTCCCTCTTGTTGGTCTTTATCCTCGTCTTCCTTTTCTGGCCCTTCTACCACATCTACCGGCTGGACGATGCCTTGGGACGTCCTGACCCCGCCGCTCTGGAATCCCTGGTGGATCTCGCTGCCCTCCGCGAGCACACCAAGGAACGCCTCGTCTGGGCTTTGGGCTTGCAGGGCTCCGCCCCAGTGGCGGCCGAACCCATGCGCTGGCTGCAGCAGGGGCTGCAGCGTGCCGGTGAAGCCGCCCTGGAGGACACCATCGATATCGGCTGGGTCCAAGGCCAGTTGCGGGACGCGGTGGCCGCCGCCACGGAGCGCCGGCCGGCCTATCTGCTCGCCGCCGTGGATTTCGCCATGTTCGAATCCTGGGATCGCTTCCTGATCCGGCTTGGCCGGCTGGGTTATGGCGAAACCCATATTCGGCTTCGCCTGGATGGCCTCACCTGGAAGGTCACGGATATCATCCACTGACCTCCCGGCACCCGTCATCCTCTCCTCATCCTCAATCCCCCGCGAGGGTGCCTCCTAGCTGGTGGCGGGCTGACCCTTCAGTGAGGACGCGGAGGGGAGGCGGTTGGATACGTATGAACGGCGGACAGCTTCCCCGATATGGTTTTTGCTGTTGCGTTCGCCCTTTTCCCTTCAATAATTAACCTGGTAGGGGGGCGGCGAGGTGTAAGCGGGGCCACGCCCTGGTGAAAATCCCCCGCCACCCGCGTTACCCCCCGCCGACGGGGGCGATTCCCCATCGGGAACGCTCACGGAGACGGGCGGGCGCATCCGCGGCCCCGGTGAGGGCTTGGGCCCTGGTCCCGGGGGGGGAGCCGAGACTTGCGCCGGCCCTTGACCCGCGGGCGGACCCGCTGGCGGCGGTGGCCGCGTCGTCCGGGAAGGGGCCGGGGGCGGGGGAACCCTGAGGTTGCCATCGGCCTTGAACCGGTCCAGCGAACGTACCCGGGGCGGTGGTTTGTCGTCACCCGGGCGCTGCCCGACCCAATAGGGGTTGTCCCAGCTAGGGTTGTCCCCCTTCGGCTGGTCCCCCTTCGGCTTATCCCACTTCGGCCGGTCCCGCTTTGGCTGGTCCCATTTGGGACCATCCCAGGCAGGCTTGTCCCAATAGGGCTTGGCCCTGGGT
>SBFV01000257.1 GCA_006227775.1 Gammaproteobacteria bacterium
GGACGAGTTCGAAAAGGCCTATTTCGAGTACCACCTGGCCAAGGAGTCGGGCTCGATGACCCGGGGCGCCGAAAAGACCGGCCTGGGGCGGGCGCACCGCTGCCGCAAGCTCAAGCAGGGGGGTGGGGGGCGGGCCGGGAGGGAGGGGGGGGGGGGGATAGCGCCGAGCAGAGGTCGGGGACCAAAAGTGTCGTCACGCCGGGGTTCCTCCTGATCTCCTTTCAGGCGTGGGGTCTCCAGGTCCGCTGACTCTATCTCTCGGTCCTTATCGCGCCAGGGTGCCGCACGGCTGGTTTCTTCCCGCCGTGGCTCCTCGCGCCGGGTTTCCGGGCGCCGGCCTTCATCCCGACGGACCTCCTCGCGTCGGGTGCCTTCGCGAGCGGTCTCTTCCCGGCGGGATTCGTCGCGCCGCGAGGGCTCCCGACCCGTCTCATCTCTGCGGCTCTCGTCACGCCTGGCGGCCTCACGCGCCATCTCATCCCGGCGGGAGTCATCACGCCGGGGAGGCTCACGGGCCGCCTCATCCCGGAGCGATTCCTGACGTCGGGGGACCTCGCGGCCTATCTCATCCCGCCGAGACCCATCCCGCCGTGATTCGGGACGGCGGCTTTCCTCTCGCCGGGGCTCGTCGCGACGCGATTCCTCGCGCCGAGCTGGCTGACGCCCGGTTCCCGTTCCCGAGCGAGCGGCACCGGCATCCCGGGGCTCGCCACTACCGCTGGGCCTGACCGCCGGTGCACGGGGTTCGGCCTGCCGGGATTCCGGCTGGCGAGCGTCGGGCGCGGGGCGGGCGGGTCGGATCTGTGGTGGTTGTTCGTACCCCGGTTGCTCGGCCGGGGGGGCTCTTTCCTCGCCCTGTCGAGGGGCGAAGAGGGTGGTCCAGAGCCGCTTGAGCAGGCTTTCCGGCTGCCGCTCCGGGGCTGGCGGGGTGTAGGGCGGCTGTGGCTCGGCGCGCCGGGGTGGCGGAGCCGGCTCCAGAGGGGCGATCTGCTTGACCGCGGGTTCCTCGATGCGTTGGGGTTCGGTACCGCGACCCAGGTCCAGATGCCGTTCCTCTACCCGCGTGACCAGTTGATAGCTCGGCTGTTCGGCGGTCAGCCGCTCCGTATCCTGGGAACGGACCCGTTCGATACGGAAGTCCGGGGTCTCCAGGTGCGGATTGGGGAGCAGCAGGACGTTGACCCGCTGGCGCTGTTCGATGCCAAGAATGGAATTGCGCTTTTCGTTCAGCAGGAAGGTGGCCACGTCCACCGGCAGCTCCGCCAGGATGCGCTCGGTGTTCTCCTTCATGGCCTCCTCCTCCAGGATGCGGAGAATGGAGAGGGCCAGGGACTCGACGCCGCGGATGGTGCCCTGGCCCTTGCAGCGCGGGCAGACGAGCTGACTGGACTCGCCCAGGGAGGGGCGCAGGCGCTGGCGTGACATCTCCATGAGGCCGAAGCGGGAGATGCGCCCGAGCTGGACCCGGGCCCGGTCCTGCTTCATGGCGTCCCGCAGCCGGTTCTCCACCTCGCGCTGGTTGCGCGCCGGGGTCATGTCGATAAAGTCGATGACGAAGAGTCCGCCCAGGTCGCGCAGCCGTAACTGACGGGCGATCTCGTCTGCGGCCTCCAGGTTGGTGTTGAGGGCGGTCTCCTCGATATCGGCGCCCTTGGTGGCCCGGGCCGAGTTGATGTCGATGGAGGTCAGGGCCTCGGTGTGGTCGATGACGATGGAGCCGCCGGAGGGAAGCCGTACCTCGCGCTGAAAGGCCGACTCGATCTGGCTCTCGATCTGGTAGCGGGTGAAGAGCGGCACCTCGTCGTCGTAGAGCCGCAGCTTGCGCAGGTTGTGGGGCATGACCTGGCGGATGAAGGCCTCGGCCTTCTCGTACATCTTGCGGTCATCGACCACGATCTCGCCGATATCGGTGCGCAGGTGATCGCGGATGGAGCGGATGATGACGTCACTTTCCTGGTAGATCAGGAAGGGCGCCTTGCGCTCGGCGGCGGACTGCTCGATGGCGGTCCAGAGTTGGGTGAGGTAGTTGAGGTCCCACTGCAACTCCTCGACGCTCTTGCCCACCCCGGCGGTGCGCACGATGAGACCCATATTCTCGGGGATCTCGAGCTGGCTCATGGCGTCGCGCAGCTCGGAGCGGTCATTACCCTCGATACGCCGCGAGACGCCGCCGGCACGGGGGTTGTTAGGCATGAGCACCAGGTAGCGTCCGGCCAGGGAGACGAAGGTGGTGAGGGCGGCGCCCTTGTTGCCACGCTCCTCCTTGTCGATCTGGACGATGACCTCGCGGCCCTCGGACAGGGCATCCTTGATGTTGACCTTTGCCCCCGGCTTGTTGGACTCATCGCCGAAATAGGAACGGGCGATCTCCTTGAGGGGGAGGAAGCCATGGCGTTCGGCGCCATAATCGACGAAAGCGGCCTCAAGGCTGGGCTCAACGCGGGTGATGGAGCCCTTGTATATGTTGGCCTTCTTCTGTTCCCGGCCAGGGGATTCGATGTCCAGGTTGAAGAGTTTCTGGCCATCGACGATGGCCACGCGCAACTCTTCCGGCTGAGTTGCGTTGATCAGCATTCTTTTCATTAATTGTCTCGTAACCGGGCGCGCCGGCCCTCCTGGTCTCGCGCCGTCCGGTCACGGCCTCCCCTGGGAAGGCACGCCGGCAGGCACTGCATCCAGCCGATCCGTCCTCGGACCTCAGTCTGCTGAGGATGGCCGGAGAGGGGCGCTGGCAGGCACGCGTAAATCGTTCGTTTCGCGGTGTCCTTCGGATACCGCGCTAAAGGGTGCGGCGTTGTCTCGGAGGACAAGTCGCCGTACCTGGGGCAATTCGCATCCTCGTCTGGCGAACGTTCCGGGGGGTGGCGGAACCGTCGCGATGCACCGGGCCGTCTCGGTGTACAATCCGCGGCCGCTGGATGGTTGGGACGCCGCTATCAAGCGCAAGGGGCCAAACCGACCGGGGGAACGGGTCGGGGCGCCGAGGGACTGGAACGGAGGGCGGCACTAGAGATAATCGCCCGGGAAATCATCACTTGCATTATCCGACCGTGCCCGAAAGGCCGGGGGAATGCAACAGAGGAATCTTAACAGCGAACCCCGATCGCGGCAATCCAATCAAGCCCATGCGACACCATTCCCTTAACCCCCATCCTCCCATGTGCCGCCATGGCCGTTGAGGCCCCGAGCCCCGGGGTCCAGCTCGTCACGGTGACGGCCGCAGCGGAGGGACAGCGCCTCGACAACTTCCTTCTCGCCCGCCTCAAGGGAGTGCCGCGCAGCCATGTCTATCGCATCCTCCGCACCGGGGAGGTGCGGGTCAATAAAGGGCGGGTAAGGGCCGATTGTCGTCTGCGGGTCGGGGACCTGGTGCGTATCCCGCCGGTGCGCCTGGCTGATCCCCGGGAGCCGGGCCAGGCCCCTTCGGTCCTTCTGCGGGACCTGGGCTCGGCCATCCTCTACGAGGACGAGCGCCTGCTGGCGGTGGCTAAGCCGGCCGGGCTGGCGGTGCATGGTGGCAGTGGGCTCAGCTTCGGGCTCATCGAGGCCATGCGCCAATTAAGGCCGGGGCTGGAGCTGGAACTGGTTCACCGCCTCGACCGCGATACCTCCGGCTGTCTTCTGCTGGCCAAGCGCGCCAGCACCTTGCGTGACCTTCATCGCCTGATCCGTGACCAGGCCGTGGAGAAGCGCTATCTGGCCCTCTTGACCCAGGCCCTGCCGCGGCCCGAGCTGATCGTCGAGGCCCCGCTGCGCAAAAATACCCTCAAGAGCGGGGAACGGGTGGTTCGGGTCGACCGGGTCGATGGCAAACCCTCGCATACCCGATTTCGGCGGTTGCGACGCCTCCCGGGACCTGGTGGTGACCTGGATCTGGTCGAGGCCCTCCTCGTGACGGGCCGTACCCACCAGATCCGCGTTCACGCAGCCCACTTGGGCGCGCCCCTGGCCGGGGACGAGAAATACGGGGACGAAGTCGCCAACAAGGCCCTGCGCCCCTGGGGTCTGCGGCGTCTCTTCCTCCACGCCGCCGTCTTGAAGCTTCACCCCTCCCATCTGGCGGAGCCCCTGGTGATCCAGGCCCCCCTGCCCGCCGACCTCCAGGCCCTGCTTACCAGGCTGGAGCAAAGAGCAAATAAGGAGTAAGGTATTGTCCTTGTCGGGAATTAGACCGGGCGCGGCCCCGGTGCCGCCAACGCCGGCTAACAGAAATATCTTC
>SBFV01000044.1 GCA_006227775.1 Gammaproteobacteria bacterium
TGGTCGGGGGGGGCCTTGGCAGTCGCCACGTCGACGATGGTGGCCTGGATCACCTGGGGCTGGATGGCTTGTTCCTGCCCCCAATCCAGCCAGGCAGCCCCGGTGAGGGCGAGGAGACCCAAAACCAGGTGCAGGGTGAGGGAGGCGACCAGAGCGCCAGGATTGCGGCGGGCCGTTTGCCACATGTCAGGGCGGGGTGGGGATCATGAGGTGGGAGGGATGATGTGGAGCAGGGACGACCCGGCGCCTGGGCCCTGGGTGCCCGGCTCCCCTCATTGCCCTCATGGGGCCCTACGCTCGGGCGGCACCGTGATGAGGCCCACGCTGGGGGCCCCGGCGCCCTGGGCCAGCACCATGGCCTGCACCACCTTGCCATAGTCGACGGCGGCGTCGCCCTTGACGAGGATGGGTACCCGGGGGTTATGCCGCAGGACGTTGCGCAAGCGGCCCGAGAGGGTGATGGCATCGACCGGCAGATTGCGCTCCTCGCCCAAGTCCAGATAGAGGTCGCCGAATTGATCGACGGTGATGATCACCGGATCGGTGGTCTCCCCAGTGATCACTTCCGCCTCCGCCTGGGGCAACTCCACGTTGACGCCCTGGGTGATAAGGGGGGCCGTGACCATGAAGATCACCAGCAGCACCAGCATGACGTCGATGTAGGGGACGACGTTGATCTCCGCCATGGGGCGGCGACGGACGCGGGTCTTTCTCATGGTTTCCGCTCTCCTGGCCGGGGGTCCCGTTGGTCTCAGCTCCGGCCCTGACGCTGTAACAGGGTGGAGAATTCCTCCAGGAATTCCTCGTAACGGTTGTTGAGCCGCTGCACCCGGTCGGAAAAGCGGTTGTAGGCGATGACCGCGGGGATGGCGGCGAAGAGGCCGATGGCGGTCGCCACCAGGGCCTCGGAGATACCGGGCGCCACCAGGGCCAGGGTGGCCTGCTTGACGTTCCCCAAGGCATGGAAGGAGTGCATGATGCCCCAAACGGTGCCAAAGAGGCCGATGTAGGGGCTGGTGGAGCCGACGGTGGCAAGGAAGGAGAGGTTTGTCTCCAGCCGGTCCATCTCCCGGCTCAGGGCGACCCGCATGGACCTTTCGACGCCCTGGATGACGGCCATGGGGTCCAGGTCGTCCCCCTTGCGCAACCGGATGAATTCCTTGAAGCCAGCGCGGAAGATGGCGGCCAGGCCGGTGAGGGACTTCTCGTTCTGGCCCAAGTCCCGGTAGAGGGCGCTGAGGTCGCCCCCGGACCAGAAGCGGCGCTCGAAATCTTCCGCCGCCCGCCCCGCCTTGCGCAATACCCGAGAGCGGTCGAAAATCATGGTCCAGGATAGAACCGATGCCAGCACCAGCACCGCCAGCACCAGTTGCACGACGAAACTGGCGTGGAGGATCAGGTCCAGAAGGGAAAGCTCAGCATACATGGGCGATCTCCGCCAGCAGTTGTTCGGGCAGGGGTCTGGGCTTGAGGGTGTCGGCGCGCACGCAGGCGACCTTGACCCAGCCGCGGCAACAGAGGGCGCCATCGCCGGCGCGCCGTACCTCCTGTTCGAGGCTCAGGCTGGCGCCACCCCGCTGGGCGATGGCAACGCTGACTTCCAACAGGTCATCGAGGCGCGCGCCGCGGACATAGTCAAGACGGAGGGAACGAACGATGAACCCCAGGTTGTCCCGGTCGCGGGCATCATGCTGCTCAAAGCCCAGACTGCGCAGCCACTCGGTACGGGCGCGTTCCATGAAACGGAGATAAGTGGCATGGTAGACCAGGCCCAAGGCATCCGTATCCTCGTAATAGACGCGCACCCGCAGCAGGAAGGACGGGTTTTGTATTTGGTTTGACAAGGAGTTGGACTAAAGGCGAAGACCCCACGAAGTTCTATATTAGCAAAAACCCTCATATTCTGGCCATCCGGGACACCACACCGGAGACTGGAAACCTTCACCAAACCCCGCGGCTGGCTGCCATCCACTACAAACCCTGCCCCGATGATGATCTCCCCCCCGTCTCCTTTCCCCTCCGCTGGTCGCCCTTCCGCGACCGATAGCCGCACCGAGCCGCGCTTTCGCCTCATCTTCGACCAGGCGCCTTTGGGGATCCTGCTGGTCGAAGCCCGGACGGGGCGGATACTCCGCGCCAATCCCTGCTTCGCCAAGCTCCTTGGTCGCTCGACCACTGAGCTGGAAGCGCTCGACTGGATGAGCATCACTCATCCGGATGACATGGAGGCCAATCGCCTGGGAAGGGACCGTCTCAACACGGGCGAAATCTCCACCTATAGGGCAATCAAACGCTACCTTCGCTCCGATGGCGACACCGTCTGGGTCAATATGATCACCTCCCGGGTGGACGTGGACGATGGTACCCAGCCGCGGAATCTGACCATCGTGGAGGACATCACCGAGCGCCAGAAGGCGGAGCGGCAAATCCAGAATCTCACCGCCCGGCTGGAGGCGGAGCAACGACTCCGCGTCAGCGAACAGCGCTACCGCGACCTCAACGCCAGTCTGGAAAGGCGGGTGGCGGAACGCACCGATCAGTTGAAGCAGGCCATCACCGCCCTGCGGGAGAGCGAGCAAAGTCTCAAGTTCGTCCTGGAAGGTGGCCGCCTTGGCACCTGGGACTGGGACCTGGAAACGGGGGTGATCAAGCGCAACGCCTACTGGGCGGAGATGCTGGGCTACCAACTCGCTGAAATCGACGAAGGCACCAGCGAGACCTGCCGGCGGCTGATGCACCCTGACGATCTGGAAAGGGCCTGCCGCGCCCTGGAGGACCATCTGGCGGGACGCAACCCACGCTACGAGGTGGAGTTTCGCCTGCGTGCCGCGGATGGGAGTTATCGCTGGATACTGGATCGGGGCCGGGTGGTCAGCCGCGACCCCGCCGGGCTGCCCTTGCGCGTGTCCGGGACCCATGAGGACGTCAGCCGGCAGAAGCAGGGGGAGGCCGAAATGAGACAGGCCCGGTTGGTTGCCGAGCAAGCCAACGCCGCCAAGACCGAATTCCTCGCCCGCATGAGCCATGAGATCCGCACGCCGCTCTATTCCATCCTGGGGCTGGCCCAGATGATCCAGCGCCAGCCCCTGAGCCCTCACCAGGAAGACATGCTGGGGCGAATCCAGGAGGCCGGCCAATCCCTCATGGGCATCCTCAATGACATCCTTGACCTGGCCAAGATCGAATCCGGCCATCTGCGCATCGAGACCCGGCCTTTCGATCCGGGGGAACTGCTCGCCAAGCTCGCCGGCGCCTTCGGCCCCCTGGCGCGGGCGGAAGGGGTGGAGTTGCGCATCGAATACCCCAGCCCGCCTTTGGGCAGGCTGCTGGGTGACGACTTGCGCCTGGAACAGGTCCTGACCAACCTGATCGGCAATGCCATCAAATTCACCCAACGAGGAGAGATCGTACTCCAGCTTCACCTCACGGCGGCCACCCCGACGGCGGTGCGGCTGCGATTCAGGGTCAGGGATACCGGCATCGGCATCTCCCCCGAGACCCTGGCCGGTCTCTTCACTCCTTTCACCCAGGGGGAAGGAGGGGATACCCGCCGTTTCGGCGGCACCGGGCTGGGTCTGGCCATCAGCAAACGTCTGGTGGAACTGATGGGGGGCGAAATCGGCGCGGAGAGCCAGCCTGGCCGGGGGAGTACCTTCTGGTTCGAGCTCCCCCTGGAGCGATCGCCGGTTTTCGCTACGGCAATGGCGGCCGCGTCGCCACCCCTCGACCCGGTCAAGCCGGACCTGACCGGCATGCGTTTCCTGGTGGTGGACGATTGCGCCGAGCACCGGGACCTCATGGCTCAGGCCCTCAGCGCGGAAAGGGCGAGCGTGACCCAGGCGGGGGATGGTGCCCAGGCCGTCGAATACCTTCGGCGCCATCCCGACGCCTGCGACCTGGTCCTCATGGATCTGCAAATGCCGGTCATCGACGGCTTCACCGCTACCCGCCAGATCCGCGAGGATCTGGACCTTATCATGCTGCCGGTGATCGCCCTCACCGCCGGGGTCCTGCCCGAACAGCGCCGCGCGGCCCTGGCGGCGGGGGTGGATGAGATCCTGACCAAGCCCGTCGACCTGGATCAGATCGCGACCAGACTCTGGCCCTGGGTCCAGCACCTGGCCCCCGAAACGCCACCCCTGACGGCAGCCGCTACGGCTCAGGCGGCGCTGTCCCCGCCGCGCCAAGATGCCCATGTCCCCATGCCTTCCG
>SBFV01000082.1 GCA_006227775.1 Gammaproteobacteria bacterium
AGCAGGCCGCCCACCGCCATCATCAGGACCTGACCCCAGTCCAGGTTGGCAATCCCCATGAATTGCCAGAGTTTCAGGAGTTCGTCCATGGCTCAGGCCAGCAGGATCAGGGTATCGCCGACCTGGACGCCGTCGCCCTCCTTGACCGCCACCGCCTGGACGGTGCCCGCCGCCGGGGCGCGGATCTCGGTTTCCATCTTCATCGCCTCCAGGAGGAGAATCACCTCCCCGGACTGGACGGCCTGACCGGGCCTGACCTTTAGCTTGAGGATATGGCCCGCCAGGGGCGAAGGCACGGGGGTGCCCTGGGCCGCCGGCCCCTCGACAACGGGCGCTCCGGCGCCCCCGCTCCCGGGCTGGTGGCTAGCCGCGGCAGCCGGACCTGGAGTGGGCCTGATGGGGCTAGCCGCACCGCCGCCCTCAGCTATCCTAGCCTCGCCGCTCTCGGCAAGCCAGGCCGTCCCACCCGCGGGCCCCGGTGGGGCCACAGAGGAGGCCGGGCTCCCGGAGGCGCTGACCTGGAGCGACCCCAGAGGCGAGACCAGAACAGCATAGACATGGCCATTGACCTCGATCCGATAGGCCTCCGGCTCGCCCCGGGGCGGGGGTATCCCGGTCCCGCCGGTCCCCCCGCCGGACCCAGGGACGGCCGCTGCGCGGGTGGTAGCTCCCTCAGGCCGACTCTCCACAGGGGGCTGGGTCGCCTGCGCGGTCGCGGCCGCACCGGCGGGCGTCCCGGTAGCGGAGGTGCCGCCGGCCGTGGTTGTGACCGCCCCGGCATCCAGCCAGGGCGGCGGCTCGAACGCCGCGGGATTATGGCGGTGTTCCAGGAACTTGAGGCCGATTTGGGGAAAGAGGGCGTAAATCAGGACATCGTCAACCACCGCTGGCGCCAGTTCGATGCCCTTGTCCTGGGCGATGGCCTCCAGTTCCGCCGTGAGGCGAGTCATCTCAGGGCTCAACCGATCCGCCGGCCGGCAGGTAATGGGCTCTTCGCCCTCCTGGAGCACCCGGGCCTGGAGTTCGGCGTTGACCGGGGCCGGGGTGGAACCGTACTCGCCGCGCAGGACGCCGGCCGTCTCCTTGGTGATGGTCTGGTACCGCTCCCCCGTCAGGACGTTGAGCACCGCCTGGGTGCCAACGATCTGGGAGGTAGGGGTGACCAGGGCGATATAGCCCAGGTCTTCGCGCACCCGGGGGATCTCCGCCAGGACCTCGTCGAAACGGTCGCTGGCCCCCTGCTCCTTGAGCTGGCTCTCCATGTTGGTCAGCATACCGCCAGGCACCTGGGCGACCAGGATGCGCGAATCGATCCCCTTGAGGGAGCCCTCGAACTTGGCGTACTTCTTCCGTACCGCCCGGAAGTAGGCGGCAATGCCCTCCAGGCGCTTGAGGTCCAGCCCGGTATCGCGGGCGGTACCCTGGAGGATGGCGACCACCGACTCGGTGGGCGAATGGCCATAGGTCATGCTCAGGGAAGAGATGGCGGTATCCACCATATCGATCCCCGCTTCCGCCGCCTTGAGGATGGCGGCGGTGCTCATGCCCGTGGTGGCATGGCACTGCATGGCGATGGGCAGGGCGCAGGACTCCTTGAGCCGGCCGACCAGTTCCTCCGCCACGTAGGGCTTCAGCAGCCCGGCCATGTCCTTGATGCAGATGGAATGACTGCCCAGGTCCTCCAGCCGCCGGGCCAAGTCCAGCCAGTACTGGAGGTCATGCACCGGGCTCACCGTGTAGGAAAGGGTACCCTGAGCATGCTTGCCGCAGGCCAGAGTGGCACGGATGGCGGCCTGGAAATTCCGCAGGTCGTTCATGGCGTCGAAGATGCGGAAGACATCAATGCCGTTGTCCACCGCCCGTTCTACGAAGCGTTGTACGACGTCGTCGGCGTAGTGCCGGTAGCCGAGCAGGTTCTGGGCACGCAGCAGCATCTGCTGGCGGGTCCTGGGCATGGCGGCCTTGAGTTGGCGCAGGCGCTCCCAGGGGTCCTCCCCCAGATAGCGGATGCAGGCATCGAAAGTGGCCCCGCCCCAAGTCTCCAGCGACCAATAGCCGACCGCGTCCAGTTCCGCCGCGATCGGGAGCATGTCCTCCAGGCGCAGCCGGGTGGCTAGCAGGGACTGGTGAGCATCACGCAGGACGACATCGGTGATGCCCAGGGGAATCACGGCAACCGGGGCGCGACCCTCCTCGGTCAGGGTGGTTGACGACCTTCCCGGTTTACTGGGCTGACTCATGCGCTTTCTCCCAAACGGCGGTGATGGAAGGTTGAATGGCCCCAGGACGGGGTAGCCCGGGCGAGCGCCGAAACCGAGTAAATATCCGGTTCATGCCGGCGGCCGAGGTGATCCGTCTCCGGCGCTATCGATTCCTTGAGCTGGATGATCATGACGGTAGCGGCTCACGGCGGCCGCGATGACCGCCAGGATTTCCCCCGGCAGAGTGGGGGGTTCGGCTGCCTGACCCCGCGGCAGGCCCGGGCCGGTTCCCCTGGGTGCTTCGGACGGGGGGGCCGCTAAGGCCTGGGGGGCCCAACGTCGCACCCCCAGGGACAGGACGCGCAGGACACCCACCAGCAGGAGGAGAAAGGCGTAGACGATGCCCATGCCGATCACCATCAGCCGGACGCCTTCCAGCAGCATATCGGATAGGGGCATGGGGCTCTGACCTCCTGGTTCGTGCTGGCTGGCCCCCGGAGCGGTGGAGTCCGGGGCCAGGGCCGAGCGGGACACAAGGCTTCGGCGCTGTCCCCAGCGGGCTGGGGCGTGCGGGGCCTCAGGCGTCGAAGGGGTGACGCTTAACGATGGTCTGGGCGCGGTCCGGCCCGGTGGAGACAATGTCAATGGGGAGGCCGGAAAGCTCCTCGATCCTGGCCAGGTAACGCCTGGCGTTCTCCGGCAGTGCCGCCAGGGAGGTCGCCCCGACCGTGGACTCGGACCAGCCAGGCAGCTCGATGTATTGCGGCGTGCAGCGCGCCAATTCGTCCGCGGACAGGGGGGGGGCGGTCAATTCACGGCCATCCAGTTCATAGGCGGTGCAGATGCGCAAGGTCTCCAGGCCATCGAGCACATCCAGCTTGGTGATGCAGATGCCGGTGATGCTGTTGATGTCGAAGGAGCGGTTGAGGGTGACCAGGTCCAGCCAGCCGCAGCGGCGCTTGCGCCCAGTGGTGGCGCCGAACTCGTGGCCCTGGGCGCTGAGGTGATCGCCGACGGCATCGAAAAGCTCGGTCGGGAAGGGGCCGCCGCCGACACGGGTGGTATAGGCCTTGACGATGCCCAGGAAATAATCCAGATGGCGCGGTCCCATGCCGCTGCCGCTCGCCGCCCCGCCGCCGGTGGTGGTGGAAGAGGTGACGAAGGGATAGGTACCGTGATCGATGTCGAGCAGGGCGCCCTGGGCGCCCTCGAAGAGGACATCGGCGCCGGACCGGCGTAACTGGTGCAGATCCCCGGCGACGTCGGTGACCAGGGGGCGGATGCGCTCCACCTGAGCCAGGAGCTGATCCAGGACATCCTGATAATCCAGGGTCTCGGCCTTGAAGTAGTGCTGCAAGGCGAAGTTGTGGTAGTCCATGATGCCGCGGAGTTTTTCCGCCAGGCCCGCCGCGTCCAGGGCATCGCCCAGGCGCAGGCCGCGCCGGGAGACCTTGTCTTCGTAGGCTGGGCCGATGCCGCGACCGGTGGTGCCGATGGCCTTGCTGCCGCGGGCCCTCTCCCGGGCGTGGTCCAGGGCGACGTGGTAGGGCAGGATGAGGGCGCAGGCGGCGCTGACGGCCAGGCGTTCGCTCACCGGCACGCCCTTGGCCTCCAGGCGGTCGATCTCCTTGAGTAGGGCCTCGGGGGCGAGGACGACGCCATTGCCGATCAGGCACTTGACGCCCGCGCGCAGGATGCCGGAGGGGATGAGATGCAGAATGGTCTGCTCGCCATCGACGACCAAGGTATGGCCAGCGTTGTGGCCGCCCTGGAAACGCACCACGGCGCTGGCCCGATCCGTCAGCAGATCCACCACCTTGCCCTTGCCCTCGTCACCCCACTGGGTGCCGATCACCACGACATTCTTACCCATAGCTCACATCGCTCGTTGTTGTTGAGTGCCGCACCGTGCGCGACGGTCCCGGCTCAGGCCGGGCGCCGCTGCCAGCGCCCCCCCTCGAAAACCAAGTACTCGGCGCAGCCGGCCGCCCGGGCGTCCC
>SBFV01000244.1 GCA_006227775.1 Gammaproteobacteria bacterium
CTTGCGGGTGGCCACGGTCTCGGCCTTGTCCAGGGTGGTCTTCAGGGCGGCGGCGACGCGCTCCTGCCAGTCGCCGGGCAGGTCACCGGCCATGCGGCGCTGGAACTCGGCGGCCTCGGCGGGATAGGCGGCGGCATAGGCCGCGAAGCGCTCGTTCCACTCCGCCTCGGCGCGGCCGCCGGCCTCGCGGGCATCCCAGCCGGCGCGGATGTCAGCGGGGATTTCGAAGGGGGCGTGACGCCAGCCCAGATTCTCGCGGGTCAGCGTGATCTCGTCGTCGCCCAGGGGGGCGCCGTGGCACTCCTCCTTGCCCTGCTTGTTGGGGGAGCCGTAGCCGATGATGGTTTGGCAGCAGATGAGGGAGGGCTTGCCCTCGATGGCGCGGGCCACCTCGATGGCGGCCTTGATGGCCTCGGGGTCATGACCGTGGACCTGGGGGATCACATGCCAGCCGTAGGCCTCGAAGCGCTTGGGGGTATCGTCCAGGAACCAGCCGGGCGTGTGGCCATGGCCCCGGACCTCGCCATCGATGGAGATGTTGTTGTCGTCGTAAAAGCAGATCAGCTTGCCCAGGCCCAGGGCGCCCGCGAGGGAGCAGGCCTCGTGAGAGATACCCTCCATCAGGCAGCCATCGCCCAGGAAGACATAGGTGTGATGATCGACGATGGCATGACCGGGCTTGTTGAACTGGCCTGCCAGGACCCTCTCGGCCAGGGCCATGCCTACGGCGTTAGTGATGCCCTGACCCAGGGGGCCGGTGGTGGTCTCGACACCCGGGGCATAGCCGTACTCGGGATGCCCCGGTGTCTTGGAGTGGAGTTGGCGGAAGGCCTTGAGGTCATCGATGCTGATGTCGTACCCCGTGAGATGGAGCAGGGAGTAGATCAGCATGGAGCCATGCCCGTTGGAGAGCACGAAGCGATCGCGGTCGGCCCAGGCGGGATTGGCCGGATTGTGGCGCAGATAGTCGTTCCACAAGACTTCGGCGATATCCGCCATGCCCATGGGGGCCCCGGGGTGCCCGGACTTGGCCTTCTGGACTGCATCCATGCTCAGGGCGCGGATGGCGTTCGCAAGCTCTTGGCGTGAGGACATGAAGCCCCTCCTCGATAATTGTTTTAAGAATGAGTGCCTTGCGCTCGGTAACCGGCTCACTGGCATTTGCGCCCGCGGCAAGCATGGCAAAAGGTCGCTTATTTTGGCCCAACCGGAGGGGCATCGCAAAGTAACTCCCCTTATGAAGCTAAAAATAATTTTATAAGTTGCTTATATGACGATTTGCTGACAATCCCCGCGGCCAGTTGCCCTCGACCCTGGCGCTAGGCTTCCTCGCGCCACTTGATGGAACAGCCCATGCTGGGGATCTGTTCACGTGGTCCCCGACCCGTGACCGCGACCTCCCTCATGGCCTCGAACAGATCCCGGCGGACACTCTCCGGCGCGGTCTCCTTGCGGCTTTCATCCAGTCGTCCCCGGTACTGCAAGCCCAGGTTGGCGTTATAGCCGAAGAAGTCGGGGGTGCAGACCGCCCCGTAGGCCTTAGCCACTTCCTGAGTTTCGTCAAGGAGATAAGGGAAAGGAAAATCCAATTCCCGCGCGATGCGCCGCATCTGGTCGAAGGAATCCTCGGGATAATCCTTCGGATCGTTGGACATGATCGCCACGCAGCCAATGCCCAGTGGCGCCAGTTCCCGGGCGTCCCGGATGATGCGATCAATGACCGCCTTGACGTAGGGGCAGTGATTGCAGATGAACATCACCAGCAGGCCCTTGTCCCCCTTGCACTGGTCGCGGTTCCAGCGCCGGCCATCCACGCCGGGCAGGTCGAAATCGGGGGCGGGCTGATCGAAATCGCACAGGGGGGTTTGCAGGGATACCATGACTACTCTCCTCGCCGCGGCAGGTTGAAACAGGGCACGACCGTCCTGAGCAGCGCCGGGTAACCACCCCCCCGGGTGGATCGGCGCTATCGGGGAAGGGCCTTGGACATCTTACCCCCCGCCGGGAGAAAATCCCAAATCGCCCCTAGGCATCCGCCCCCCGGGACCGTAAAATTCATCGTTTTCAATCAGGCCCTCCTTCGGAGGAGCCACCGCAAGGAGCCCCTGGCCATCATGTCGAGAGAAACCATCTTCACCTCGGAATCCGTCTCTGAGGGCCACCCGGACAAGGTTGCCGATCAGGTTTCGGATGCCGTCCTGGATGCCATCCTGGCCGAGGACCCCACCGCCCGCGTCGCCTGCGAGACCCTGGTCAAGACCGGCATGGTCATCGTCGCTGGGGAGATCACCACCAATACCTGCTTCGACGTCGAAGCGATCGCCCGCCGTACCGTCCGCAAGATCGGCTACAACAGCTCGGACATGGGTTTCGACTGGGAGTCCTGCGCCGTCCTCAACGCCCTGGGAAAGCAGTCCCCCGATATTGCCATGGGGGTGGACCAGACCGACCAGCATGAACAGGGGGCCGGCGATCAGGGCATGATGTTCGGCTATGCCTGCAACGAGACCGAGGTCCTCATGCCCGCCCCCATCACCTACGCCCACCGGCTGGTGAAGCGTCAGTCCGAGGTCAGGCGCAAGGGCATCCTGCCCTGGCTGCGACCGGATGCCAAAAGCCAGGTCAGTTTCCACTACCTGGACGGCAAGCCGGTGGCCATCGATACGGTGGTCCTCTCCACCCAGCATAGCCCCGACATCGCCGACGCCGACCTCCACGAAGCGGTGATGGACGAGATCATCAAGCCCGTCTTGCCCGAGGAGTGGCTGAGCAAGAAGACCCGCTATTTCATCAATCCCACCGGTCGTTTCGTTATCGGCGGGCCCATGGGCGACTGCGGAGTCACGGGGCGCAAGATCATCGTCGACACCTATGGCGGCATGGCCCGCCATGGTGGCGGCGCCTTCTCCGGCAAGGACCCCTCCAAGGTTGACCGTTCCGCGGCCTATGCCTGCCGCTACATCGCGAAAAATATCGTTGCCGCCGGCCTGGCGGAGCGCTGCGAAATCCAGGTCTCCTACGCCATCGGCGTCGCCGAACCGACCTCCATCATGGTCGACACCTTCGGCACCGGGCAGATCGATGACGACCAGCTCATCGGCCTGATCCGGGAGCATTTCGATCTGCGCCCGCGCGGCATCGTCACCATGCTCGACCTGCTCAAGCCGCGCTATACCGAAACCGCCGCCTATGGCCACTTTGGCCGCGAAGAGGACCACTTCACCTGGGAACGCACCGACAGGGCCGAAATCCTGAAAAAGGCCGCCGGTGCCTGAGCCCGGACCTTAACCTTCCCTCCCATGCAGCTTTTTTTCACTTGCGGAACCTTCCTTATCCATCCAACACCCTAATTTGTCATCCGCCCCCCCCCTTTCGCCGAGGAGCGCTGCAACGGGACCCGGTTCCGCCAGGCTCGGCGAAGGCCAACCACCGACAACGGCGCTCACTCAGACCAACCCTGGAGCAGACCAGCATGAGTGAGTTCACCGACTACAAGATCGCCGATATCGCCCTGGCCGATTGGGGCCGCAAGGAGATCGCCATCGCCGAGACGGAGATGCCCGGTCTCATGGCCATCCGGCGCAAGTACGCCGCCGTTAAGCCTTTGACCGGCGCCCGCGTCAGCGGCAGCCTGCACATGACCATCCAGACCGCGGTCCTGATCGAGACCCTGGTCGAACTCGGCGCCCAGGTGCGCTGGTGCTCCTGCAACATCTTCTCCACCCAGGACCACGCCGCCGCCGCCATCGCCGCCCGCGGCGTCCCCGTCTATGCCTGGAAGGGCGAGACGCTGGAGGAGTACTGGTGGTGCACCGAGCAGGTGGTCAACTGGCCCGACGGCGGCGGCCCCAACATGCTCCTGGACGACGGCGGGGACGCCACCCTGCTGGTGCACAAGGGCGTCGAATACGAACAGGCCGGCGCCGTCCCCACCCCCAGCGCCAGCGACAACGAGGAGTGGCGCGCCGTGCTGGGCGTCCTCGGCCGCACCTTCCAGCGCGACCACCAGCATTGGCACAAGCTGGCCGCCCACATCCATGGCGTCACCGAGGAGACCACCACCGGCGTCCACCGCCTCTACGAGATGGCCAAGGCCGGCACCCTGCTGTTCCCGGCCATGAACGTCAACGACTCGGTCACCAAGTCCAAGTTCGACAACCTCTACGGCTGCCGCGAGTCCCTGGT
>SBFV01000414.1 GCA_006227775.1 Gammaproteobacteria bacterium
CACCCCCACCCTGGAGATGGGCGTGGATATCGGCTCCCTGTCCTCCGTGCTGCTGTGCTCGGTGCCGCCCAACCAGGCCAGCTTTTTGCAGCGCATGGGCCGGGCGGGGCGACGCGATGGCAATGCCCTGACCACCACCCTGGCGGACGGCAACAGTCCCCACGATCTCTACTTCTTTGCCGCCACCGAGGAGATGATCGCCGGCGAGGTGACGCCCCCGGGCGTCTTCCTCCAGGCCGCCGAGGTGCTGCGGCGTCAGCTCTTCGCCTTCTGCATGGACGACTGGGTCGCCAGTCTCAAAAACCCCAGCGTCCTGCCCGAGCGGACCTCCCAGGCCCTGGACGCCCTGGAGCAGGGCAAGCGGGAGCGCTTCCCCTACCTGCTGCACGACTATGTCCTGACCCATGAGGAGCGGCTGTTCAACGGCTTCAGCGACCTGCTGGGGGCCGACCTGACCCCGGC
Source organism: Gammaproteobacteria bacterium (assembly GCA_006227775.1). Lineage (GTDB taxonomy): Bacteria > Pseudomonadota > Gammaproteobacteria > Chromatiales > Chromatiaceae > M0108. The sequence continues at coordinate 463 of SBFV01000414.1, forward strand.
GGTGCGCGACCGGCTGTGGGATTACATGCAGGGTCAGGGGGAGATCGACGGCCTGCGTACCCGGCTGATCAAGACCCTGGAGGAGCTGAAGGAGGAGCGCGCCACCTACAAGAAGCGCCGGGGCGATCTGGACCGGGCCAAGGGACGGCTGCAGCGCCAGCCCCAGGACGAGGCCACCCAGGCGGAGATCGACCACCTGAACCGGGAGCGGGACAAGCTGCTGGAGCTGATCCGGGAGATCGACAACCGCGACCTGCTCAATACCCTGACGGACGCCGGCCTCATCCCCAACTACGCCTTCCCGGAGGCGGGGGTGGAGCTGAAATCGGTGCTATGGCGCCGGCGCGCGGAGGACGAACCGGGGGAGGGGGCCTACGTCACCCTCGATACCCTGCGCTACGAGCGGCCCGCCCAGTCGGCCCTGTCGGAGTTCGCCCCGGAAAACCGCTTTTACGCCAACCAGCGCCGGGTCGAGATCGACCAGATCAACATGACCCTGGCCAAGACGGAGGAGTGGCGCTTCTGTCCCAGTTGCCACCACATGCAGAACCTGGCCATCCAGCCCGATGTTCACCAGACCTGTCCCCGCTGTGGCGAGGGGATGTGGGCGGACTCCGCCCAACGGCGCACCCTGCTGCGTTTTCGCCAGGCGATCGCCAACAGCGACGACACCCAGGTGCGCATCGACGACAGCGCCGAGGACCGGGAGCCGAAGTACTACCTGCGCCAGTTGCTGGCGGACTTCGATCCCGCCCAGGTGCGGGAGGCCTGGCGCATCGGCGACGGCGATCCGGCCTTCGGCTTCGAGTTCATCGCCCGCGTCACCTTCCGCGATGTCAATTTCGGGGAGCTGGCCCGACCGGGGGAACCCTTCAAGGTGGCGGCTCAGGAGACCGCGCGGCCGGGGTTCAAGCTGTGCCGGCACTGTGGCAAGGTGCAGCGGCCGGGGGGAAATCATGGCGAGGCGGCCGCGCAGATCCATAGCTTCGACTGCCCCCAGCATGGCGGCAATGACCCGCTCAACCTGCTGGAGTGCCTGTACCTCTATCGCGAGTTCGAGTCCGAGGCCCTCCGAATCCTGGTGCCTTACACCCGCAACGGCGTCGATGAGCGGGTGGTGCAGTCCTTCATGGCGGCGCTGCAACTGGGGCTAAAACGCCGCTTCGGCGGCAAGGTGGATCACCTGCGCCTGGTCCTGCAGGACGAACCGGGCCAGGATGGCGGGCCGCGCAAGCATTTCGTGCTGCTGTACGACTCGGTGCCGGGGGGTACGGGCTATCTGCATCAGCTCCTGGCCCAGGAGGCGGGGACCCTGGCCGAGGTCCTGACCCTGGCCCTGACGACTCTGACCCAGTGCCCGTGCAACCAGGACCCGGAGAAGGATGGCTGCTACCGCTGCCTCTACCAGTACCGCCTGGGACGCCACATGGAGAAGGTCTCCCGGGAGACGGCCAAGGCGTTGCTGGGGGAACTGGTGGCGGCACTGGGGCGGCTGGAGCGGGTCGCGACCCTCTCCGATACCTACATCAACCCCAATTTCGACTCGGTGCTGGAGTCGCGTTTCATCGAGAGCCTCCCGCGCCTGGGGGGCAAGGCCGGCCTGCCCCCGGTCAATCTGGTCCAGGATCTGGTCAACGGCAAAACGGGCCATGTTTTGGCGGTGGGCACGCAGCGCTATCGCATCGAGCCCCAATGCCCCCTGGGGCCGGAGCAGGGGGTGGCGGTCCCCAGCAAGCCGGACTTCGTCATCTGGCCCTGGGCGGCCGGAAGCCGCCGCCGGCCGGTGGCGGTCTTCTGCGACGGCTGGTCCTACCACCGGGACAGCCTGCGGGCGGACGCCCAAAAACGCAGCGCCCTCCTGGCCAGCGGCAAGTTCTGGGTCTGGTCGGTCACCCACCAGGACGTGGCGAGCGCCCTGGCAGGCCAGGCGGATACGGATTTGGCGTCGCCGCTGACCGCCCTGTCCCGTCACCCTGGCAGCCGCATCCCGCCGGGGGAGCGCCAGGCCCTGGGTCTGGCCTGCACCCAGCATGGGGTGGCAAGCCTGTTACGGTGGCTGGCGCAGGCACCCGAGGCCCAGGGGCGGGATGGCAACCTGGAGCCTGCCGCCAGGCAGTTCAGGGCTTCCACCAGACCCGACGGCCTGAACCAGGATGTCACCCCGGAGCCTGCTGGCACGCAGTTGAAGACCTCCACCAGATCGACACCCCAGGGCCAGGAAGCCGCCCTGGAGCCCATGCAACGCAACGCCCTCTGGCTTGGCTACCTGATGGTCCCCGCCACGCCGGCGGATGTCGCGGCCGCCAGGCAACAACTGGCCCTCTGGCTTCCCCGGCTGCCGGACAGCCTGCGGGAGCCGGGCAAGGGCTTTGCCCCCAGCCTGTCCAGACCCGGCGGCGCCTGCACCCAGATCGGCTGGTGGCCGCGGGCCTTGGCGCGAGAATCGCCATCAGGCCAAAGGGCCGCAACCGCCTCACCGCCGCCGCTGGTGCTGGACCTGGAGGGGGCTGCCCCCTGGACCGCGCCGGGGGTGCTGATCCTGGACGAGGCCGCCGCCGAGGACGAGGGGGCCCTGCAGGCCGCCTGGCGCCGCTGGTTGCAGGTGTTTAACCTCATGCAGTTCCTGCCCGGTCAGTTGCTGGCCACCGCCGCTGGACTGGATGGGGATGACTATGCCGGCCTGGCCGAGGCGGTAGCCGAAACGGTCAGTACCCCCGCCCAAGCGGCGGACCAGGCGGGGCTCAATGGGAGCTGGCTCCAGGTATTGGAGCAGGCCTTGAGTCCCCTCCAGCCGGGGCTGAAGCAGTTGGCTCAAGCGGGGGCCACCACTCCCGTGGTCGGATACGACCTGACCGATGCCAAAGGGCGGATACAGGCGGAGGCCGAACTGGCCTGGTCCTCCGTCTGGCTGGCCGTCTTGCGTCCCGACCAGGAAGACGAGGCCCCCATCTGGCGCGCGTCCGGCTGGCACGCCCTGCCGCTGGATGACAGCCACAGCCTGGTGGCTGGACGACCCTGGGCCCTGGCGGTGGCGGAGCGGCTGGGATTGCATCTGAGCCCCGAGGCATGAAACGGACTTGCCAGGATCTGCCCGAAACCATTTAGCGCGAACCGGACTGACCAGGCCTGGGCGTGAAACCCCTGGCGTGAGGAGGTATGCATGAAACCCAAGGTCGCCCTCTCCCATGACTTTCTGCTGCAACTGTCCCGTTTGCCGACCCGCGTCCATACCAAGGTCATGAAATGGGCCATCCTCTTTCAGACCGACCCCAAGAGTCCCGGCATCAATTACGAGAATATCAACGGGGCCAGGGACGCCAACCTTAAGTCGGTGCGGGTGGACCAGGACTGGCGTGGCATCGTCTTCAAGCCCGAGGCGGGTGACGTCTATGTGCTGCTCTACGTCGATCATCACGATGAGGCGTATCGGTGGGCCCTGAACCGCCGCATGACCATCAACCCGGTGACGGGCGCCATCCAGATGATCATGACGGAACAGTTGGCTGAGGTGCCCGAGACCGGGGTTGATGCCCAGGCGGAGGTGGCGGCACGGACAGAGGTAGCGGCGCGGTCGACGCCGGCGGTCGTCGCGGGGACGGCGATGGGTCAGGTTCCGACGATGGTTGGTATCCCGGCCCCGGCTGGGGCGGCCCCGGCGGCGATCTCCTATGCCCACCTCACCGACCACGAACTCCTGAGCCTGGGCGTGCCGGAGGCCTGGCTGGACCGGGTGCGAGCCATCGAGTCCGAGGCCGGGCTGGATGCCCTGCAGGCCCTGTTGCCCCTGGAGGCCTACGAGGGGCTCTTTCTGGTGGCGGCCGGGGACAGCGTCACCCAGATCCTCGGCGCCCGTGAAACGCGGGTGGACCGGGTCATCGACACCGAGGATTTCGCCACCGCCCTGGAAACGGCGGAATCCCAGTCCCGCTTCGTCATCGTCAACGACGACGAGAGCATGCTGGCCATCATGAACGCCCCCCTGGTCCAGTGGCGGGTCTTTCTGCACCCCACCCAGCTCAAGCTGGCGCGGGGCGATCGCAGTGGCCCGGTGCGGGTGCTGGGCGGGGCGGGTACCGGCAAGACGGTCCTGGCCATGCACCGCGCCAAGTGGCTGGCGGAACAGCGCACCCCCGCCGGCAAGAAGGTGCTCTTCACCACCTTTACCCGCAACCTGGCCGCGGATATCGAACAGAATCTGCGGACCCTGTGCGACACCGAGACCCTGGGCCGCATCGAGGTGCGCAACCTGGATGCCTGGGTCGCCGCCTTCCTGCGGAGCCGCAAACTGGAGCACCGTATCATTTACGACCGCAACCGGGATGCGCCCCTGCAGGCCTGGCAAATGGCCCTGGCGGTGAGGGATGCCACCCTTGACCTGCCGGATGACTTCTACGAGCAGGAGTTGGAGCAGGTGATCCTGGCCCAGGGCATCACCACCCGGGATCAGTACCGGCTGGCGCGGCGGATCGGCCGCGGGGTCACCCTCAGCCGCGCCCGGCGGGATGCCGTCTGGCCGGTGTTCGAGGAGTACCGGGGGCAACTGGCCACCCGCAAGCTCAAGGAGGTGGACGACGCCTATCGCGAGATCGCCGCGCTGTTGACCCTGGAGGGCAAAGCGGCCGCGGGCCAGCGCCAGGCGAGCGCAGATCCCAGGGATCTAGCCAATGGGAAGCAGGTTACCGGAGGCCAGGCTGTCGGCAACAGCGGGAGTCGGGCCGGGCCAAGCGCCAACCTCGGGGGCCAGGCCAGCACAGGCCAGGGTCTGGACGCCTACAGCGCCATCGTCGTCGATGAAACCCAGGACTTCGGCCCCCAGGCCCTGCGCCTGCTGCGGGCGATGATCGCGCCCGGCGCCAACGACCTCTTTTTCGTCGGTGATGGCCATCAGCGGATCTACAACCGCCATCAGGCCGTGATGAGCCGGTGCGGCATCGACATCCGCGGCCGGTCGCGCAAGCTCTATCTCAACTACCGGACCACCGACGAGATCCGCCGTCAGGCCGTGGCCCTGCTGGAAGGTTGTGAGGTGGACGATCTGGATGAGGGCTATGACGAAAACCGCCGTTACAAATCGGTTTCCCATGGTCCCGCTCCCCAGGTGTTGACCGTCAGCGGGCTCGAAGGGGCGGCGGAGGCGGCGGTCAGCTTTATCCGGGACTGGCAAGCAAACCAGGGGGAGGGGGTGTCATTGACCTTCTGCGTGATCACCCCCAGCGAAAAGACGCGGGACGCCATGGCCCTCCAACTCCAGGCGCGGGGGCTGCGCACCATCGCCATTACCGCCCAGAGCAATCACGCCGATGCCAAAGGGGTGATCCACCTGGCCACCATGCACCGGGCCAAGGGGCTGGAATTCGACGGGGTGGTCGTCGTCGCGCACCAGGACGATCTTGGCGAGCCGGAATGGACGTTGGCGCGGAGAAGGCTGCTCTACGTGGCCCTGACGCGGGCCAAGCGGGGGGCGATGCTGGCCCTCATGGCTTGAACGCCCCGAAGCGAAGCCTTCATCCTCATTCGGCGGCTTCCACGGAGGCCCAGAGCCGCTGCAAGCCCTCGGTATCGTGTTCGTGCTCAAAGTCGCGGATCGCGCTGGGGAGCCGGCGCGGGCGCAAAACCAGACCCGGATAGCGTCGACGCAACTGCACCAGGCCTGCCCGACCCAAATTGGTCCGCCGCAGATGGTTCTGTACCCGGTAGTAAACCAACTCGTGGTGAGTAAGGGTCCCTTGGGCCGGGAGCCGCTGGACCAGGGCGAAGGCAAAGGTATAGAGGGCGGTTGTTTCCCGGGCCTGGGGCAGCAGCGGATTCGGGACCGCCAGGCGCAGGGGCAGCACCTCCAGACTGGTCCCTTTCAGGTCGGGTGCGCCAGCCAGGGTGCGCACCAGGCCGATCTCGATGGGATTCAGCAACGATTGCGCCGCCGCGGCAACTTTGTCCAGATCAACCTTGTCCAGCGCGGCGACAGGGATCGGCTTGGCGCACAGCACCTGGCCCACCTCCATGCCCAGCCGATGGGCGCAGAATTTCTGGAAGCGGGCACCATAGGTCGGTGCACAGATGGCCCAACTGTATCGCACCATCGCGGACCAGGACCAGTGCCGGAAGTAGTTCATCCAACCCCGGTTGTCCGGGTGGTCCCACTCCTCTTCCAGGTTCAGATCCAGATAAACGTTTTCCATGAGCTGGAACAGAGCGTTGCACAGGTAGAAGCCGGCCCGGATCTCTTGATATCCATCGGGCAGCCCCAGGCAGCAGTCCGGTCGCTCATACTCAGGCACGCGGGCGGTCAGGGAGGGCCAGGCGGGATAGACCTGGGCATCCAAGAAACGCAGATAGGGATCGGAGCGGATGCGGGCGAAGAGGCCGTCCAGGGTCTCCCCATGGCGGGAGAAGGCCCCGGCCTGGGCGCGGGCGGGCGGATACCAGTGTTCGTACAGTTCCGCGAACAGCTCCTCCAGATTACAGCGGTGGCGGTTCCCTGGCGCCGGATCATTCTTGTCGGGCGACCCGCAACCCACCCCGGTCGGCGTAGCCGTGGCGCGCCGCGCCGCCTCTTCGATTGCCTCCGTCAGGGCGTGCAGACCCAGGGTGCGGTAACTCTCGAACTGGGATTCGGAGAACCACTGATCGGCGGTGGATTGGTGGGGGAAGTCCCCGTGCGCCGCCTGATATTGGCGGACATCCGCCGGCTCGTCGCCGGTCAGGCTCGCCTTGAGGTACAGGAGATAGCCGCGGGCTTCCCTGCCTTGGGCGTCCCGGTAAGGGATGGTCCCCACCGCGCAATGGACGCGGCTGTGCTTGGTCTGGGGATCGGGGATCAATCCCTGGACATCGATGCGGATATCGACCCCCAGGTCCACCCGGATCTTGCGGATGGCGTTGCCCAGGTCCTCGAACCGGTAGTCGGGGTCACAGCCGGCGTCGCAGGCGATGATGTAGCGGCAACGACGGCGCACCAGCTCATAAATGCCGAGGTTTTCGAAGTGGCCGCCGTCGCTCAGGTACAAGAAATTCGATTCCTCGTTGGCGGAGCCCAGCAACTCCTGCACCAGTGGCTTCAAGCTGAAGAAGGGACCGGGCTTGCGCCAGACGTGGCCATAGCGGGGATTCTGCAACCACCAGCCTAAGCGCACGTTGAATACGGTCAACAGAAAGGCGACCACGGGGTTGGTGTGGTAGCCGGCATTGGGGCTGGCCGCGGCTCCGGAGATGGTGAGGGGCAGGCCCAGGGAGATCCAGCCTGGCTGCCCCCAGCCCAAGGGGCACTGAACATATTCCTCGGTCGGCTGATAGGCAGGATACTTCGGGTCCAGCTCATAACCGCAATACCAGGGGGTGAAGGTGAAGGACGCGGCCTTGCGTTCCTGCCAAGCCAGATTGCGGGTATTGGTCAGGTTCAACGCGGTGTTGATGATGTGCAGGGGCCGTTGGGGGTGGCCACTGGCGGCGGATCGGGCCAGGTCCCTGAGTCTGGGCGCATCGGACGAGCACAGGTTGGTGAAGGGGTCCGGACTCCGGTTGGCCCCCTGGCTGGCGCCCAGGTAACAGCGTTCCAGGCGGTTGCGATAGAACATGTGGAGGGAGAAGACGTTGATGTCCACTCGCCAGGTCAGTAATCCGATCGAGGCCAGGAGCAGGACCAAGGCGACGATTGGCTGCCACCCCAGGCTGTCCAGGGCGCCCTCGATCCCGGCGGCGTAGTCATCGAACTTACAGCAGGCCCGCGGGGACAACTCCACCAGGGTCGCGGTCACGGTTTTTGTTTTGGTTTGGGGTTCGGGTTGGGTTTCGGGTTGGGTTTGGGATTGGGGTTGGGGTTGGGATTTCTGGTCTTGCGATACAACCGAGCCCTGTACCCGATAGGCCGGGCGCTCGCCGGCTGGGTGGGACTGGTCCGTGCAGACCAGGGCACCCAAGTTTTCCCCCGTCATCAGTTCCAATCCACGGTAAAGACCGAAGGCCACCAGGATCAGGAGCCCGATGCCGAAGAGGTAGGGGGCGAACTTGGCCAGCAGCTCCAGGTACACCGATCCGTCCCGACCGCCGGTACTGGGACTCTTGGCCGCCCATACCCCGGCCAGGGTGATCAGCCCCCAGAGCCCCCCCAGGGCCTGGACCCAGTTACCCAGGTACAGGACAGCGTAGGGACCGTAAACCGTCGCGGCCGATACCACCAACCACACCAACGCCAGGTGCAACTGGTAGGCGCCGATCCGGCCCCACCATTCCCGCAAGGGGTCCCGAAAGGCGCGCCCGGCCAAACCCAGGAACAGGGTCAAGGCCAGCAGCAGGATCAGGGTGACCAGGGGCGGTCCCCACACCAGCAGGTGCAGGCGCATGCTGAAACCCACCCGTTCCGGCAGGTTCTGGACCAGGACCCAGACCAGGGCGATCAGCAGGGTCGCGCCGGCCAGGCCGCCGATCAAGCTGGCCAGGGTAGGTAACCGGATCCGATTGGTTGCAGAGTCTGACGAGTTGGTTCCGGGGTTTGAGGAGTTGGGTGCAGGGTCTAAGGGGTTTTGTGCGGAGTCTGACGATCGCCAGACCTTTAGCCATCCCAAAGCGAAGCCGCCGAACAGAGACAGGAAAGCCAGTAACAGCCCGCTCCAGCTCCATAGCCAGGAAAGGTCCTTGATGGCCGGCAGCATCCAGCCGAGGATGAAAGCGGCCATCACCAACAGGCCCACCACCCACCGTGACCGGGTCGCGAAGGATGCCAAGGCAGGACGCTCGCCCGCCTGCCAGGCCGACTGGTAGCCCGCCAACGCCATCCCGCCGCCGGCGCACAGCAAGGCGATGAACAATAGCAAGGTCAGGGGAACGGCAGCGCCCGCTCCGGCGGTCGCGATGTCCTTGGCACCCATGAACTGGCTCACCAGATGGGGCGCTAAGATCACCAGCCAGGGCACCAACAACAGGACCGCCGTCAGGCTCACCAGGATGGTCTGGTTCAGCAAGAGGTTGCGCAGGTAGATGCTGACCGCGGTAAGGGTATCGGCCCCCAGCAGACCCAGGCGGGGGGTCAGGTAGTTACTGTAGCGGCGCAGCCACTTGACCGCGGCAGGCTCCGCGGCCGAGGCCCCGGCGGCGCTCCCGTCCGCGGGCGTGGCGCGGGGGCCGGAGTGGCCTTGGCTCAGATGTCTCTCCACCTCCAGGATACCGCCCTTGGCCCGATACACCCAGGCGGACAGCCAACTGCCAATGTAGCCGCCACCGGACACCGTCGAGAGGTAATCCAGCCGGCGCAACAGTCCCAGCCGGGCCAGCCCCTGCAGCACCCCCAGGTTAAAGGTCGCGCTGCGGATCCCGCCGCCGGAACAGGCCAGACCCAGCAGGCCCATGTGCAGGGGGTCCCGCGGGTCCTGGCGTGGGGGGAGAAGGGTGCCGGCACGGGCCGCGGCGATCTGCTGCAATTCCACCTGCTGCTGGGTGGCGAAACCGCAAGGTGACGCCGGGTCTGCGGAATGGTCGCTAACCCGCTTTCCACCGCTCGTACGCTTCCCGCAGCGAAATGTGTGCATGGCCCCGGCCCCCGGGTTGAAGTGCCTGATGATCAATAAGCTTAGCCTAAGTTCTTCCCACCCGACTCACTAGGGCGGGATGCCTTATCCTGTACCTGCCGCGCCGCGGCGGAACCTGGATAGCCTGAGGAGCGAACGTGTCGAGAGCGAAACGCAAACCCTTGCCGGAGGAACCCGTACTGGCGGATATCGAGTCCCTGACCCACGAAGGGCGGGGCCTGGCGCGGGTAGAGGGCAAGGCGGTCTTCGTCGACGGGGCCCTGGCGGGGGAGCGGGTGCGGTTCCGCTATGCCCGGCTGCAGCGCCACTTCGACGAGGGGCGGGTGGTGGAGGTCCTGTCCCCCTCGCCCCAGCGGGTCCCGCCCCGTTGTCCCCACTTCAGCCTGTGCGGTGGCTGTAGCCTGCAACATCAGGACCCGGCGGCCCAGATCGCCATGAAGCAGGAGATCCTGGCGGATGTGCTGCGGCGCATCGGCGGCGTCGAGCCGGAGCGCTGGCTGCCGCCCCTGGCGGCGGGGCACTGGGGCTACCGGCGCAAGGCCCGGCTGGGGGTGCGGTACGTGGCCAAAAAGGGCAAGACCCTGGTGGGGTTTAGGGAGAAGGGCTCCGGCTTTCTCGCCGACTTGAGCCGTTGCGAGGTTCTGCACCCGGACGTGGGGGAGCGGCTTGGGGCTATCGCCGCCCTGGTGGATGGCCTGAGCATCCGCGACCAGGTGCCGCAGATCGAGATGGCGAAGGGGGAGGGGCCCTGCGTCCTGGTCTTCCGGGTGCTCAAGCCCCCGGCGGGGGCGGACCTGGAGCGGCTGGCGGCCTTTGCCGCCGCCCAGGATCTGCGCGTCTACCTCCAGGAGGGCGGGCCCGAGACCATTCGTCCTCTGCCCGGCCAGGCGGTGGACCTGTCTTACAGCCTGCCGGATTTCGCTGTCCGCCTGCACTTCCTGCCTACTGACTTCACCCAGGTGAATCTGGAACTGAACCGCCTCATGGTGCGTCAGGCGCTTGACCTTCTCGATCCCGGGCCCGAGGAGCGGGTCCTGGACCTCTTCTGTGGCCTGGGCAATTTCACCCTGCCCCTGGCGCGGCGGGCCGGCTCGGTCCTGGGGGTGGAGGCCGACGCCGGGCTGGTCGAGCGCGCCCGGCGCAACGCCGAGGCGAACGGCATTTACAACGCGACCTTTCAGATGGCCGATCTCTACG
>SBFV01000159.1 GCA_006227775.1 Gammaproteobacteria bacterium
GGGTCGTTGGCCCGAGCTCGAGATGCAAGCGGCTTTCCTCCAGGCGGTAACTGGCCAGGGCCCGGTTGCAATCCGCCTGAATGGCCAGGGTGCCATCGGGGTGAAAACGGAGTTGGTAGCGATCGGGGTTGGCGGGTCGAATAAGCGCGCCATCGTTCATCTGGGTCTGCTGCCAGGACCAGGGAGAGGCGGTCAACGCGGCCGGAGTGACCGCCTGGATGTCCGTCAGGCCCGGGCCAGCACTCAGGAGGGCCCAACAACCGAGACCGATGACAAGGGTTTTTTTCATGGTATTTGACTCATCAGGGGGGAATAAAATCGCCCTTGCCCAAGGCATAGGCGCATAGGACGGGTCTTTTGGCCGGCTTCTTCCTAGCCGGGGGGCACCAGCCGGCCACGGACCGCGCGCAGGCCCCACTTGGCCAGGAGGGGGAAGACCCCCAGCAGGATCAGGGAACCGAGCAATTTGGGTGACAGCACATCCGCCAGGTCGTCCACCTCGGCAATCTGGGTACCCGCGTTGACATAGATCAGGATGCCGGCCAGCATCCCGGCCTGTGTCACCCAATAGTAGGTCCGGGTCGCCATGGGGGTGAGGCCCATGACCAGATTGATCACGAAAAAGGGGATGATGGGCACCAGGCGCAGGGAAAAGAGGTAAAAAGCCCCGTCCTGGGCAACCCCCGCATTCACGACGGCGATGCGCTCCCCGAAATGGCGCTGGACGAGATCGTGCAAGACGAAGCGCGACAGCCAGAAGGCCAGGGTGCTGGCCAGAGCGGCGGTGAAGGAGGCGATCAGCACGCCCTGCCAGAAGCCAAACAGGGCGCCAGCCATCAGGGTCATGAGCGCGGCGATGGGGAGGAAGAGCGTCAGGAGGCTGAAGGCGGCCATATAGCCGGTGATACCCAGCACCGGGTGTCGTTCCAGCCAGGCATCGATGGCCTCATGACTGTCGTGAAAGGCCTCCAGGGTCAGGTATTGGTCCAGGCCCAGGTACAGGAAGGCCAGGATCAGTGCCGCCAGGGGCAACAACGGCAGGATGCGTTTCATCAGGGCTAGGCGTCTCGTCAGCGCTGGCGGGCTCGGGTGGATCGGACGCCGGGAGGAACTCGGCCCTCAGGCCTGCCCCGAAGCCTCAGCCCCAGGTCGAGAGCCTCGGGTCCATGGCCCCTGTCAAGAACCCCCAGTCGAGCACCCCGGATTACCGGCCGTGGGGTGGCAAGACGGACAGTTGGGGCTCGATCGCTCACTGGCTTGGGACGGCGGCCTGCTTATGCTGCCATTGGCGCAGAATGGCCAGGATGGGCGCGATGGCGGGCGGTTCGGGGCTGTCGGAAAACGAGCGGCGGATCAGACCGCGGTGCGATGCCTCCAGGACCAGGGGCTCGATGCCAGCAAGCCGGGCCGAGGCCAGGCTGACCAGGCCATCGCCCAGGGCATCGCCGGCGGCGGTATCCCAGTGGTCGACATGGGGCGCCAGGTCTTCGGCCCCGGCCGCGACGATCGCTGACTTGAGATGCGCCACCTGTTCCCCGACCAGGTTGGCCAATCGTCCGGCGACGATGAAAATCGGCACCGCCACCGGCCAGGGGCGGGCGTTAAGGGCGCGCAGAAAGTCGCTATCGGGACGCAGGTCGATCTTCGCCTCCCCGAGGCCATCGCGCAATCCGGCCGCCAGGTCCAGGGGCCGGGCCGACGGACTGGCCAAGTGATCGCGCAACTCCAGCCAGACCCGCAACCGCGCCCATTCGGACCCCCCGTTGGGGGTACCCAGCAGGATGACGCCGGCGACGGCGGCCCCCTCGACCAAGGGGGGGGAACCGACCGGGTGCCGCCAGCGGGAGACGAAATCCCGCGCCACCAGACCCCCCATGCTGTGGCCGATGATTACCGCGGGGGGGGTACGGGGCAGGGTCGGCCAATACTCGGCCAACCAGTCAGCGCTACGATCAATGCCCTGGTCATTCGGATAACGATACTCCCAGACGTCATAACCCGCCGCCGTCAGGGCCGGTGCCAGGTCATCCCAGATGTCGCCGGGCTCGTCCAGGCCATGAATCAGGACCAGGGACCTGGCCGCGCCGGGGGGACCCTCCGGCTCGCCTGGCTTCCCCGCCCCTGCTCCTGGGGCGCCTGGCCGCTCCCCGAGGCGGGTTCCACGCCCTGTCTCGGGATCGCGCCGATGGAGACCATGCCAACCATCGTCCGGGTTCATGGCGGCGGGAAACCAGGCGCGAAGTTGGCCATGCACCCAGCTTCGCACCTCGCGCTCGGCGCGGGGATGGGTCTCCGCCCACCAACTCCAGGCCACCGCCAGGACGGCCAGGGTCAAGAGCGGGAAGAGAAGCCAGCGGAACCCGGAGCGGCGGGGGCCTGGTGCCAGGATGTTCAACCGGGGGGCTGGGCGGGTTTTGCTTGCATCGGGGTAGGGTTGTCTCCCAGGAGGGATATATCCCGTGAGGCCGCCTCAGACCGGCTGGAGCTTGGCCGCACTGTAGGCCTGGCTGGTACGGAACAGCAGCCAGAGGCCCATCAAGGTAGCCAGGACCTCCGCCGCCATGACCAGGACCAGGGCGAACAGGCTCGCCATATCGATGGCGGAGACGAAGGTGCCACCCCCCATCTGTACGGTGGGCACCCCGCCCTGGGGAGCGGTCAGGAAATAGAAAAAGATCTGGCCGACATCAAACAACATGACCAGGATCGAGAAGGCGATACCCAGGGTGCTGGCCACCAGACCGGTCCAGACCTTGCCGACGACCACCTCCTGGGTGGGGCGGGTGGCGGGATCACCAATCTCCTTACCCAGGCGGCGGTAGCGGCTGAACCACCAGGTGGTGAAGATCAGGACAAGGATGTTGCCATAGGTCAGCCATTCGATGAGGCGCGACCCAGATCGGGTGCCGGCGAGGCTGCCGGCGAAAAAGAGGACGAAGACCATGGCCGCGATGGGGAAGGTAGCTAACCAGAATTGCGACCAGAAGCCGATGCGACCGGTACGTTGAAAGGTCAGGGCCAGAGTCTCGAGTTTGGCGTATTGGGGGTCATCCAGGGTCTTTTGGTTGATCATGAGATTCCTCGACCGCCAGCGGCGGGGTGTTGAGCGGGGGCAGAGAGGTTGCCGGGTTGAAGCCGGAATCAGGAAATTCCCTCCGGGCCAGGAATGAGAAACGGGGCTCGGGGGTGTCAGTCTGGACAAGATCCGCTGGAGCTGTCACGTCCGGTGGCGGGATGTTAGCCGTCCCCCCGACTCCCGGCAAGACGGCGCTGGCGCGGGGGCAGGCAAGGGCCGTGAGGGTCAGGACGCTGGCCAAGATGAGCAGCAAGAGCCCCGCCAGTGGCCAGTGGCTCAGGCTTTTCTCCACACCCGCCAGCAACCGGTCCAGGTGAGCCAGGACCTTGAGCAGGGGCAAAGGCGGGATGCCGCGTTTCACGGTAGGCCGAACCCAGCGGAAGTCGTCCGGCCCAGATCAGCCAATCCCAGCCAGCTCATGGGCAGGAGCGCCATGAGGAAGGAGCTGAGCGCCAGTCCCAGGGCTAGCAGTTGCCGATGCAACGGGGTCTGCTGCGGCAACTGCTTCGTCGCGACCTTTGGGCTGGGGGGCACTCCGAGCAAAGCCTGATAGCAGACCCGCGCCAGGTACGCCAGGGTGAGCCAGCCACCGGCCTGCATCACCAGGCCCCAGCCAGGCTGGCCGCTGGCCAGGGCCGCCCCGGTGAGCCAGGTCTTGACCTGATAGGCGCCACTGGTCGCCACCAGGCCGGTGAGGGCCAGGCCGCCCAGGGCGAAGGCCAGCAGGGTCAGGGGCAGGCGCCGGCCGATGCCACCCAGGTGGCGGATCTGGTCCTGCCCCAGGGACGCCGCCATGAGCCCCGCCGCCATGAACATCGCCGCCTTAGCGCTGGCGTGGGCCGCCACCTGAAGCAGGCCCGCGTTTACGGCGCTGGTGCCAGGGCTGAAATCGACCGCCCCCAGGGGAAAGATGATGAAGAGGTAACCGAGCTGGGCCAGGGTCGAGTAGGCCACCAGCAACTTGAGGCGTCGCTGGCGAAAGGCCTGGAGGCCGCCATAGATAATCGCGCTCGCCCCCAGGATGCCGAGGAGCTGGGCGCCCGACTGGGCCAGAAGCCCGGGCATGGCGTCGAACCAGAGGCGCACCACGAGGAA
>SBFV01000065.1 GCA_006227775.1 Gammaproteobacteria bacterium
ACCTGCATGAGCTGGAGATAGTCGAGGACGATCAGCGCCAGATCGCCATGCTCGCGCTTGAGACGGCGAGCGCGGGCGCGGACCTCGGTGGGCGACAGGGCCGGGGTGTCGTCGATGAACATGGGCGCGCCGGCCAGCATGTTGACCGCCGAGGTCAGGCGCGGCCATTCGTCTTCCTCCAACTTGCCGGTGCGCACCCGGTGCTGGTCGATGCGCCCCAAGGAGGACATCAAGCGCATGGCCAGGGCATCGCCGGGCATCTCCATGCTGAAGATGGCAACGGGTCGTTTGACCGCCAAAGCCGCATTTTCCGCAAGGTTGAGCGCGAAACTGGTTTTCCCCATCGACGGCCTGCCCGCCACGATGATGAGGTCCGCCGGCTGGAGGCCGGAGGTCATCTCGTCAAAATCGGCGAAGCCCGTGGGCAGGCCGGTGATGGGTTCGTTGCGCTCGAACAGGGTTTCGATGCGCTCCACGGCCTTGCCGAGGAGGCTGCGCAGGGGCTGGAAACCGCCGCCGCCGCGCTGTTCCTGTTCGGCGATCTCGAAGACGCGGCGCTCGGCCTCGTCAAGCAACTCCGCCACTTCCCGGCCTTCGGGGTTGAAGGCGATGTCGCTGATGCCAGTACCGACGGAGATGAGCTGACGCAGCACCGAGCGCTCGCGCACGATCTTGGCGTAGGCCTTGACGTTGGCGGCACTGGGGGTGCCGGTGGCGATGACGCCCAGGTAGGGCAGGCCCCCGGCGTCATCGAGCTGGCCGGTGCGCTCCAGCCACTCCGCCAGGGTGACGACGTCGAAGGGCTGGTCCCGGGCCGCCAGGTCGCGGATGGCGCCGAAGATGAGGCGGTGCTCGCGGCGATAGAAATCCCCCTCGTTGACCTTGTCCGCTACCGTGTCCCAGGTCTGGTTGTCCAGCATGAGGCCGCCGAGGAGGGACTGCTCGGCCTGAAGGGAGTGGGGCGGAACGCGCAACAAGTCCCCCGCGGGCAGGTCCGGCTCGGGGTAGGGCGACTCATAGGGATCGGACATGGGGCTCTATGGGCGTTGGCGAGGCGGGGCCCTCCGTCACCGCTCCTGTCGGTTACCTCCCACCGAAGGCAGGTGGGGTAAGGCGGGGGGTGGACCCGGGCAACGGTCACCCGGGTCCCGGGGGCAGGTCTCAGCTCGCGGGGACGATCTCGACCTTGAGGGTGGCGTTGATCTCGGGATGGAGATGAACCCCGACCTCGTAATGGCCAGTGGCGCGGAAGGGGCCGCTGGGCAACCGCAGCTCTTGCTTGGAGAGCTTGAACCCCATGGCATTCACGGCTTCGGCAATGTCGGCGGCGCCGACGGAACCGAAGAGGCGGCCCTCGTCGCCGGCCTTGCGGGCGACGATCACGGAACGGCCGTCCAGGGTCTCGCGGCGCTCGTCGGCGATGGCATAGGCCTCGGCGGCCTGCTGCTCCAGTTCGGCGCGACGCTCCTCGAAGCGCTTGAGGTTGTCAGCGGTGGCCGGAACGGCAAAGCCCTTTGGTATCAGGTAGTTGCGCCCGAAGCCGGCGCGAATGTCGACCTTTTCGCCCAGGTTGCCCAGATTGGCGACCTTCTTCAGCAGGATAACTTCCACTTGGGTACCCCCAGTTCGATTTGCAGTTGTCGCGGACCGCGCCGGCAGGTAGCGGGGTCCATCATACCTGACGAGCCGCCCGCGAGCGCTCGCCAGCCGTTCAGTGTCGTAGGTTCAGTCCGGGTCGACCTTGCGCGGCCGGACCCGGGAGCGCACATCCACCCAGATATCGGCCAGCCCCAGGCCGGCGGTCAGCACCTGGGCATGGGGCATCGCCAGCAGGTAAAGGGCATAGACCCCAATGAGCCATCCCCGGCTGGCTTGCAGCGTCCTGACCAGCCAATGGATCAAGGCCAACCCCTGGAGCAGGAGCATGGGCGTGACCAGGAGCAGCAAGTCCGCCGCCCATTGGTTGTTCTCGGCCACCAGCAGCCAGGCCATGAGGAGCAGGCTCAGGATGCCTAGGCCCCGGCTCAGCCGCAGCTCGCGGAACTCCGCGCCGAAACCGCCCGGGTTGTACAGCAGGGATTGCCACCAACGCCCCAGGAAGAGGGCCAGCAGGGCCTGGAAATAAAAGGTCGCGGCGAAGGCCCCGGTCATCCAGCGCGCCACCTCGGCGATCAGGTCCTTACCGCCAGCCTCCGTGACCAGCCCGCTCTCCACCAGGCCCTGACGCACCGGCTCCATCAGCTCGGACCAGAAAGCGCCAGGATCACCGACGCCGAGGCGCAGACCCAGGATGATCATCAGCCCCATGATGCTGGCCAGGCTCACCGTCAGGGGCTGGGAGCGGGTGTTGCGTAACACCAGGGCCAGGACCCAGACGGGGAGCCAGAGAGCCAGCGCGAAACCGAGGGCTGGTGCCGGGCTGCCGAGGGCCGCGAAGGCGAAGAGGCCGCTGGCCAAGCCCGCGAAGAGGCCAACGATCAGCCCTTCCACCGGCCCCTGGCGCAAAGCCACCAGGGCCACGGTCGCCGAGCTGAGCATCCCCGCCAGGGGGAAGAGCAGCGACAGAACCGCGAAGACCGCGGACACCAGAGCGGCCTGGGAACGGCCGCGCATGATGAAGGTCGCAAGCCCTAACATCGGAGGGGATGTCCCGTCAGACGGGTCGTTGCTGGCGTGTAACCAGGCCCCAGAGCAGGCGGGCTTGGATCAATGGCCGTCGGAGTAGGGCAGCAAGGCCAGATAACGGGCCCGCTTCACCGCCAGGGCCAGTTGGCGCTGGTACTTGGCGGAAGTCCCGGTAATACGGCTGGGCACGATTTTGCCGGATTCGCTCACATAGGCCTTGAGCAGATTGAGATCCTTGTAATCGATCTCGTTGATGCCTTCGGCGGTAAAGCGGCAGTAGCGCTTGCGGCGGAAAAACTTTGACATGGCAACCTCTTATTCCAGCTCGTCGTCTTCGTCGTCGGTCTCCTCGACCCGACCAGGGCGCTCGGGACGATCCCGGCGGCGGCGCTCGCCCCCAGATTCCTCGGCACCTTCCTCCTCGGACTTGGCCAGGGGGGAGGGCTCGGTGACGGCGGCATCGCGGACCAGGATAAGGTTGCGCAGCACCGCATCATTGAAGCGGAAGGCGCTTTCAAGTTCCTCGCGGGTGGGCTGGTCGCACTCGACGTTCATCAGCACGTAGTGCGCCTTGTGGATCTTGTTGATGGGGTAGGCCAGTTGCCGGCGTCCCCAGTCTTCCAGACGGTGGATCTTGCCGCCGGACTTTTCGATACTGGCGCGATAGCGCTCCACCATGGCCGGCACCTGCTCGCTCTGGCTGGGGTGCACCATGAACACGATTTCGTAGTGACGCATAAGGTCTCCTTACGGGTTGAACAGCCTCCCGCCGGGCGGTGAGGCAAGGAGTATTCTCCCGTCGCCGGGAGGATCAAGCATTATACGGAAAACCCCTGGCTGGTCAAAAAGCATCCGATGGCGCCGGATGGGGTTATGCTCGGCCCAACGCCACGGCGGGATGGCATCCCGGGGGCGACTGAAATCTGGAATTCTCCATATATTCCAGTGATACGATTAACTTCCGTTCCAAGAGGAAGCACTTGTCCAAACCCTCCGTCAAAACTCGCCTGGCCTATGTCTGCAACGCCTGCGGGGCCAGCCTGAACAAATGGGCCGGGCGCTGCCCGGAATGCGGCGCCTGGAATTCGATCGAGGAGATTCCCGAGTTGCCCGCGGCGGCCCGAGGACGTCAGGGTTATGCCGGCAGGACGGATGGCGTGGGGGTGCTTTCCCTGGAGATGGTCGGCCCCGAGCGGGAGATAAGGACCAGCAGCGGCATCGCCGAACTGGACCGGGTCCTAGGCGGCGGCCTGGTCGCCGGCTCCGTGGTGCTGATCGGTGGCGATCCGGGCATTGGCAAGTCAACCCTGCTTCTCCAGGCTTGCGCTGCCCTGGCGGGGGGCGCCGCCCATCCCGCGCCGGGACGGGAGCTGGCACAGGTCCCGCCGCCCGATGCCGACCGGCCTATCCTCTATGTCACTGGCGAGGAGTCGCCTCAGCAGGTCAGCTTGCGCGCCCGCCGTCTCGGGTTGAGCGGCGCCGGCATCCGCCTGCTGGCGGAGACCGGGGTAGAGCGCATCCTCGCCGCCG
>SBFV01000103.1 GCA_006227775.1 Gammaproteobacteria bacterium
TGCATGGCTTTCTCCCTTACTCTCATGGAATTGCTGACTGAATTGAGCCATCCGTTATTTCATTTCGACCGTTTCCCGGTGGCTGGAATAAAAATTACGATCCCCCGGTAAAGGGGTCAATGACCCCGGGCGCGCTATCATTCTGTTTTCTTGATTCTTGCCAGGCGGTTGCACGGTTGGCCAAGACCCTAAGGCCATCCTGGTATGGCGACCCCATTCATACCCAAGGCATATCCATTTTCGGATTTCCTCGCTCAGGTGGCGCCGCTGGGAAATGGTCCCGCCTGGAGTCCACAGTCGCCTAATCCAATCCAGGTTTGACCCCGCCGGTCACCAGGACGCGGTAGTACTAGCCAGTGAGGACCTAGGACCTCGGGTTCATTCGCCCGACAGGCGGGTGAGTTGGGCGATCTGGGGACCGTACAGATGGACCAGCACCATGCAGAGGGGAACGAGCAGGCCAAAGATCCTGACCGGGTAGCGGATGCCGGGGCGGGCGCCGCTGACCTCCAGGAATTCCTCGATGACCATGCCACCCTTGAGGGCGGTGATGGTGGCGACGATCAAGGTCAGGCCGAGACCGGGGGAGGCCCCATCCCCCAGGCCGGCACCCGTCAGGGTGAGGCCGAGCAGTATCAACCAGGTCAGGGTCAGGGCGGGCAGTGAAGGTTTCATGTCAAGGCGTGGTCATCAGGAGGGAATACTTGGCTAATCCGGATCGGGTAGCGGCTGGCGGGCAACGGCGTGGGCATACCCCGTAGGCTTGCCAACCGCATCCCTGCTGGTGTGGCACCCCCGCCAGATGCCACCCGCTCCCCCCGGGGCAACTCAACCAGCACAGGCTCCAGCTAGAGGGCATTTCAGGGCAGAACATAAAAGAGGGGAAAGATCATCAGCCAGATCAGGTCGGTGGCGTGCCAGTAACTGGCGAAGGCGATCAGGCCGCGGTGATTCCCGGCGGTATAGGCCCCGGTGGCGAGGCGGGCGAGAACCCAGACCATGCCAAGCAGCCCCCAACTGACGTGTACCAAGTGATTGAAAGTGAGGTAGTAGTAAGCCAGTTGGAAGACATCGCCTTGCCCGGTGAGACCCTGGGCCAGGTTCCAGCGAAACTCCAGGACCTTCATGAGGGGATAACCCAGGCCTGTGACCAGGCCCAGGCCCAGCCAGATCAGGGCGGGGCGCTGGCGATCGGCGCGGACCGCATGGACGGCGCCGGCTACCAGAAAGCTGCTGGTGAGCATGATCAGGGTGTTGAGGATGCCCGCCAGGGTCCACAGCTTGGCCGGCCCTTGGTGGAAGGCCGCGGGGTGGTGGGCGCGGGCGATGAAATAGACGAGAAACATCAGGGCGAACTCCGTCATCTCCGCGAAGATGCCGACCCAGATGGCCCGGTTACCCGGAATGCCGCTATCGCGCGGGGCAAGGGCTGGCGAGGCGACCGCGCCATCGTCCAGCGTCGTTGCGGGGATCAACGCTTCCATGGTTCTTCGTGCCCCGGGTTCCCATCCTCCCCTCGTTGCGCTGTTGGCTCCGCTGTCAGGTCTACTGGCAGGGCTGATTCCGGCCCCGGAGCGGACGGGAGGACCGGCGCAGGGGAGGTCACCGGGAAGGCCAGGCGATACAGCTCGTACTGACTATAGCTCAGCACTGGCGCTATCAGGGCCAGTAAGGGGGGCAGAAGAAATCCCAGGAGCAGGCCCAGGACGAGGATCAGTCCCCAGCTCAGGGTCGCGGCCAGGTTGCCGAAGACGGTCCTGACGCTGGCGTGGATGGCGGTGACGGCTGGGGCGCGACCATCCTGCAACAGAGGCAGGGAAAAACCGGCGATCAGATGGATGCCAGGGGCCAGGGCGGCCCCCATGAGGCTGGCCCAGGCCACGAAGGACCGCAAGCCGGGGTGGGACCACGCCTTCAGGACCTCCGGTGAAGCCAGCAGCAGGGCGGATGAGGCCTCCGCCCCCGCTGGAGGGGCGGCGGCCACCGGCACCACCGGGGTGCCGGCCCCGACCATGAAGGCGTAAAGGATGCCCGCGTCGGTGATCCAGACCAGGAGCAGAAATCCGCACGCCCCGGCCAGGGCCCAGAAGCCAACCCCCATGCGCCGATAGGCCGAGAGGGCCAGTCCGACGCGGGGTTTCTCTCCCCGAGCTTGGGCTTGGAGGAGGCCATCAAACAGCGGCAGGAAGAGGGGGGCGATCAGGGCCATCGCCCCGGCGATGATCAACGCCACGGCTGGGATCCCCAAGGCGAAGGGGAGCAGCAGCACAACCAGCACGAAGAGGGCGATAAGCCCGCCCAAGATCAGGCTGGGTCCGGGCATGGCACGGAATAGCCTCCAGCCTTTGCCGAGGGCGACGGCAACATCGGTGAGGCGGAGTGGTTGGGGTGAAAGGCTCTTCACGGTCTGGGGTTCCCTGGGGTTGGCATGCGTTGTTCCCCACCCATGGCGCCGCCATTCGCGTACCAAGGCCTGGAATGACCGGCTAACCAGGCCAGGAGTGAGTGGATCTCCATCAGCGGAGTGGGGGGATCGTGGATGGATCTCGTCGGGCATGGTCCAGGGGTGTCAGTGCTGGTGCCTTGATTTACCTCAAATTCAGCATTTTCACCCCCTTGATGTAGGTCAAGGGAATGCGGGGATGGACCTCTTACTCTCAGCGGTGGCTGATCCAAGGTCGGCCGACCATTCCTACGAAGAGCGAGAGGCAATGTTTATGAAATCGAATTCCATGACGACCAGCCAGACCCGCCGCGCCGGCGTCTTCCTGGTCAGCGCCCTGGCGTTTGCCGTGGGTAGCGTCCTGGCCGCGGATGAAGCCCCACGGCCTGGCACCAGCAGTGCCGAGGTTGCCTACGAGGGTGCCCCTGGCGCCATCGACCCCGCATCCCTGAAGGATTTCATGGACGGGGAAGGTCCCAAGATGACCAAGGAGGAATTCGCCCAGGCCAAGGAGATCTTCTTCCAGCGTTGCGCCGGTTGCCACGGCGTGCTGCGCAAGGGCGCCACCGGCAAGCCCCTGACCACCGACAAAACCCGCGCCCTGGGTACCGATTACCTCAAGGCCATGATCACCTATGGCTCGCCGGCGGGCATGCCCAACTGGGGCACCTCCGGTGACTTCACCGAGGCCCAGATCGATCTCATGGCCCGATATCTGCAGCATGAGCCGCCCCAGCCCCCGGAATATGGCATGCCGGAGATGAAGGCTTCCTGGAAGGTGCTGATCCCGCCGGAGAAGCGCCCCACCAAGAAGATGAACAAACTCAACCTGGACAACCTCTTCTCCGTGACGCTGCGCGACTCCGGTGAGATCGCCCTGATCGATGGCGACACCAAGGAGATCGTCAACGTCATCAAGACCGGTTACGCGGTCCATATCTCCCGCCTCTCCGCCTCTGGCCGTTATCTGTTCGTCATCGGCCGCGACGCCAAGATCAATCTCATCGACCTGTGGATGGAGAAGCCCGACAACGTGGCCGAGATCAAGGTCGGCATGGAAGCGCGTTCGGTCGAGACCTCCAAGTTCAAGGGCATGGAAGACAAATACGCCATCGCCGGCACCTACTGGCCGCCCCAGTTCGTCATCATGGACGGCGATACCTTGGAGCCCCTCAAGATCGTCTCCACCCGCGGCATGACCGTGGATACCCAGGAATACCATCCTGAACCCCGGGTCGCCGCCATCGTCGCCTCCCACAAGCACCCCGAGTTCATCGTCAACGTCAAGGAGACCGGCCACATCCTGATGGTCGACTACTCGGACATCAATAACCTCAAGACCACCGACATCGAGGCCGCACCCTTCCTGCATGACGGTGGCTGGGATGCCTCCCAGCGTTATTTCCTGACGGCCGCCAACAAGTCCAACAAGGTCGCGGTAGTGGACTCCCAGGAGCGGAAACTGGCCGCCCTGGTGGAGGTCGGCGACATCCCGCATCCTGGTCGTGGGGCCAATTTCACCGATCCCCAGAATGGCCCCGTCTGGGCCACCAGCCACCTGGGCGATGCCTCCATCTCCCTCATTGGCACGGACCCAGCCGGTCACCCGGACAAGGCATGGAAAGAGGTGCGCAAACTGCAAGGGCAGGGTGGCGGCTCCCTGTTCATCAAAACCCATCCCAAATCCAAGCACCTCTATGT
>SBFV01000149.1 GCA_006227775.1 Gammaproteobacteria bacterium
TGCGTCGCTACCCAGGCGGGCGAGTTTGCCCAGGACCAGCCGCCGGGCCAGGGCCTGGAAAGGGCTGGCCTGCCGCGGGGTGGCAAGGTCCAGGGGCAGGGTGGCGGTGAGACTCTCTTCGCTCATGGGCTTACGCCTGGCCAGGCGCCTCCTTCGGGGGTTCGGGGGGCGGGTGGTCGATGATGGGCACGCCCTTGAGCCAGAGCCTGAGGGCCTGCCAGTGGATGTTGAAGATGACCTGCAGGGTCATGGCCGGGTAACGCCACAGGACCCTGGCCAGGTTGCGGCCATCGATCTCCCGGCGCTCCAGCACCAGGGTGGCGTCGAGGATTCGCTCCCCTTGACGCAGGTCGTCCATGTGCACCGTCAGGCGCTCCCCGGGCAGGTTCAGGTGCCAGTGGTACTCCATGTCCATGGGCAGGAAGGGCGAGACGTGCATGGCCTTGGGGAAGCGGAATTGCGGCTTCTCCGGGCGGCCCAGGTTGGCGGCCAGGGGCAGGACATAGTGGATACGCTCGCCCCAGGGGGTGTTGGTCACCTCGCCGACCACCGCTTCCAGGCTGTGGCCATCCTCCCCATAGCAGTAATAGAGGCTGATGGAGTTGAAGCAATAGCCGAGGATGCGCGGATTGGTGAGCATGCGCACCGGTCCGGCGGGGCGCCGGCCGGTCTTCTCCGCCACGATGCGGCGCATGGCCTCGTCCAGGGGCAGGGTTGGGTCGCCGCCGTAGTCGGCCCGGCGGAACCACACCAGGTTGGGGCGCCGGGTGGACCAGAGCCAGCGCCCCTGGAAGACCCGGTCCAGCTCGCCCAGGTCCAGCCACAGCATAAAGAGGGGATAGCGGAACTCATGACGCTTGGGGGAGTAGCGGCGGTGACGCAGCCAGCCTTCGTAGAGGCCGCTTTGCAGGGGCTGTTCGGGGGGGCTGGTCATCGGCTCCAGGTCTCTAGCTTCGATCGGCGCTCTTGGGTCATCTATTTTCCGTCATGAGTCGTCGGTCTTCCGTCTGGTCCCGTCCGGTCCTCAGCGCGCCGCTGGCCGCGGTTGCCCGGAGGGTCCCCGCCCGCTGACTAGGGGGGCCGGGCCCGGCGGCAAAGCGAAATCGGCGCGGAAGTGCGCCAGGGCAGTCAGGGCGCTGACCAGGCCGTCCTCGTGGAAGCCGTTGCGCCAGTAGGCACCGCAATAATAGGTGCGGTGGGCGCCGTTGATCTCCCGCTGGCGGGCCTGGGCGGCGGCGCCCTCCAGGGTGAAGCGGGGGTGGTGGTAGGTCAGACGGGCCAGGATCCTGGCCGGGTCGATGCGCTCGCTGGCGTTGAGGGTGACGCAAAAGGTCGCGGGCGCGTCCAGGCCCTGGAGGATGTTCATGTTGTAGGTCAGGGCCAGACGACCGCCCGGGCCCTGGGGCATGAGGTAGTTCCAGGAGGCCCAGGCCAGAGGCCGGCGCGGCAGCAGGCGGGTATCGGTATGCAGCACCGCCTCGTTGGGCTGGTAAGGGATGGCAGACAGGACCTGGGTCTCGGCGGGGCTGGGGTCCGCCAGCAGGGCCAGGGCCTGGTCGCTGTGGCAGGCGAGGAAGAGGGCGTCGAAATCCTCCTGGCCACCCGCCGCGCTGGTCAGGCTAATTCCCTGGTCCCGGCGTTCGATCCGCCTCACCGGGCAGTTCAGCCGGACCCGGTCGCGGAAGGGGGCGATGAGCTTGTCCACGTAGACGCGGGAGCCGCCCGTGATCACCCGCCACTGGGGCCGCTCCTTCACCGCCAGCAGGCCGTGGTTGAGAAAGAAGCGGACGAAGAAGCGCGCCGGGAAGGCGAGCATGCGCGCCGGGTCGGTGGACCAGATGGCGGCGCCCATGGGCAGGATGTAATAGTCGCGGAAGAGGCGGCCATAGCCCCCGGCGCTGAGAAAGTCCCCCAGCCCGATCTCATTGCCGGGCTCCTCCAGCAGCCGGGGGGCCTCGCGGTTGAAGCGCAGGATATCGCGCAGCATGCCCCAGAAGCGGGGGCTCACCAGATTGGCACGCTGGGCGAAGAGGCTGTTCAGGGTCGAGCCGTTGTACTCCAGGCCGGTGATGCCGCAGGAGACGCTGAAGCTCATGTCGCTGGCCTGGCTCGCCACCCCCAGTTCGTCGAGCAGGGCGATGAAGTTGGGATAGGTCCAGTCGTTGAAGACGATGAAGCCGGAATCGACGTGGTAGTCGCGCCCGCCCAGAGGGATGTCATGGGTGTGGACGTGTCCACCCGCATGGGGACCGGCCTCGAACAGGGTGATGGCGTGCCCCTCGCGGTGCAGGCGATGGGCGGCCCCCAGGCCGGCGATACCGCTGCCGACGATGGCGATCCTCACGGCTTGGCCTCCCAGCGCTGGGGCACCTCGCGCATCTGGCTGAGATCATAGCCCAGGGCCTGGAGGTGGGCATCCACCGCCTGGCGTTCCTCCGCGGTGATCTGGGGGGTGCGCGCCATGACCCAGACATAGTCCCGTTTCTCCCGCGAGATGACGGTGATGCCATAGTCGGGGGTCAGATAGCTGATGCGAAAGTCGGCCTTGAAGGGCCAGATGAACTGCATGCCCCAGGTGGCGTTGCTTTGGGTGTCGGTGACGTAGCCGGTGGGCTGCATGGTCTTGAGCTCGCCGTCGAACCCGCCCTGGCGGAAGGTGAAGGTGGTGGCGATGCTGCCGTCCGGGTTCAGGGCGTAAGACTCGATGGCATTCCAGGCATTGCGTTCCGGCCAGGTGGGGATATGGGCGATGACGTACCAGTCGCCCATGAAGCGCTGGAGATCGACCTGGGGGACCGTGGTCAGGGGCGGCAGGGTGGCGGACTGGCAGCCGGCGAGCAGGCCGAGGCTGAGGAGACAGAGGAGGCGTTTCATCGGATCTTTACCTGTTCCAAGAGCAAGGTGGAATTCCAAGGTCGAGTCGTGTCTGGCAACGCATGCCACGGATCGAGATATCGCCCCTTCAACGGTCGAACCTCGCGGTTGAGTCAGATTCCGACCTGCCTGGGTCGGGTAGTGTCTGGTGCAGCATGATCAGTTGTCGACCTTCCCGGCACGGGAGGGGGCCCCGGCCTTCTGGTCAGCGGGACTGGCCGCAAGGGCGGCCGCCGCGCGCGGCGGCCCGGGGAAGAAGGCGCTGGTACGGGCGACGTAGTCCCGATAGGCGGGGCGGCGTTCGCCGATGTCCTGCTCCAGCAGGGCGACGCCGGAGACCTTGAGCAGCAAAAGGGTCATGAGCAGGGGCGAGATCAGGGTCCAGGCGCCACCGGCGGCCAGGGCGATCAGCCAGAGGCCCCACCAGAGGCAGCATTCGCCGAAGTAGTTGGGATGACGGCTGTAGCGCCATAGCCCCCGATCCATGACCCGGCCGGCGTTGGCCGGATCGGCCTTGAAGCGGGCGAGTTGCTGGTCGGCCACGGCCTCGAAGCTGAAGCCAAACAGCCAGAGGGCGACGCCGAGGGCATCGAGCCAGCCCAGCGGCGCCTGACCGGCCAGGGCCGCCATCAGGGGCCAGGCGATGATCCAGGCCAGGATCGCCTGGAGGCCGAAGACCAGGTAGAGACTTTTGAGGGCGAAGTGGGGCTGGTTGCGCGCGCGGATGGCCTGGTAGCGGCGGTCCTCCCCATGGCCCCGGTTGCGCCAGGTGATGTAGCCGGACAGGCGCGCCATCCAGAGGGTCACCAGGAGCAGGACCAGGGCCTCCCGGGGGCCGGTCTGGGGGGCGGCCAGGGCGTAGACCCAGGCGGCGAGGGCGATCATCACCCCCCAGAGGCTGTCGACGATGCTGACGTTGCGCAACGGGATGCTCGCCAGCCAGGTCAGCAGGGCGGCGACCCCCAGCAGGGCCAGGGCGAGGAAGCTGGTGTTCCAGGAAAAGGCGTCCATCAGGGGTTCGACCTCCGGGCAAGGGTGGCGGCCAGGGCTAGGAGCAGGGGGGTCAGCAGGGCCCAGCCCAGGGCCAGGGCGATGAGCGCGGGTAGGGGGGCGACGAAGGTCATGGCGCCCAATCCGGCGCCACCCCAGTAGGCCAGGGGTCCGCCGACCAGACCGAGCAGGGCGGCGAGCCAGGGCCGGGTCTGGAGGCCCGCCAGGGACAGGTTGAGGGTGGTGGCGAAATTGGCCCAGAGGGCAATCATCCACGG
>SBFV01000191.1 GCA_006227775.1 Gammaproteobacteria bacterium
CGCCAGATCACCCTCAAATTCGGCCCCCCCCACGCCGCCGTCCGACAACGGATCGAGACCGCCGACGTCGACACCCTGCTGCGCTGGTCTGAACGGATTCTCACCGCCCAGCATCTTGAAGAAGTCCTGGGACCTGCCTAGGGATTCTTGCGGGCGGGCACATCGTCCCGGACGGTCTCCTTGGCCAGAGCCTGGCGCCCAGCGCAACTCAAACCTGATTTGGACACCTGATTTGGGACGTCTAGAGCGCGAATTCCTCGTCGTAGGGCTTGTCCCCCCTGACCACCGGCAAGGTCATGGCCCGGTCCCAGACCCCCCAGCCGCCATCCAGCAGACGGATATCCCGGTAGCCCAGGGCGTGCAGTTGCAGCCAGCCGAGGCTCATGCGAAAGCCGTCGTGGCAGTAAAGGTAGATGGTCTTGTCCCTGGGCAGGTTGCGGTAGAGTGCCCCCAGCGCCCCGTCATCGCGCCACTTCTGGGTCAACGGATCGGTGCCGTCCAGGGAGACGACATTGATCGCGCCGGGGATGTGACCCCCCTGAATGGCATGCCGGATCA
Source organism: Gammaproteobacteria bacterium (assembly GCA_006227775.1). Taxonomy (GTDB): domain Bacteria; phylum Pseudomonadota; class Gammaproteobacteria; order Chromatiales; family Chromatiaceae; genus M0108. The sequence continues at coordinate 559 of SBFV01000191.1, forward strand.
GCTCCCCGCTGTACATCTCGGCGGGGCGGGCGTCCACCAGCACCACCCCGGGGTCGCGGCGGGAGACCACGTCATCGTAAACGTCCGTCCAGTGCACGAAGAGGGCGGGATCAGCCTCCTGGAGGGTAACGTTGCCGGGGGGCGGCGCCGGGGTTGCCTCAGTGGTCAATTCATTGAGGCCACTCCACTCCAGCGCGCCGCCATCGAGGATTTTCACCTGGTCGAGGTTGAAGCCATAGAGCCGCAGCAGGTAATAGAGGCGGGCGGCCAGGGCGGAGCGGGCATCGTCATACAGGACCAGGGTTGAGTCATCGTTCACCCCCCAGCGGCGCAGGGTGGCCTGGAAGGCATCCCGGGACGGAAAGGCCATGATGGCCGGCCCCTGATTGTCCCCCAGGTCCTTGAACCGCTGGACCTGGATGGCCCCGGGGATGTGGCCGACGGTGAAGTAGCGATGGGGGTGATAGCGCACCTCCAGCACGACCAGCTTGGGGTTGTCGTCCCGCGCGGTGGCGAGCCAGTCGGCGTCGATCAGAAAGTCCCGGGCGGCCTGGGCGGGGCTGAGGATCGCCAGCAGCAGGACGAGCAGCAGGAGACGCTGGCGCGGGCGGGGGGGGAGGTTGGCGAGCATGGTGTAGCGTTTCTCCGAGTCGTTACGATCAATTGATAGCGGATATTTTGATCCAGGTAGGGCTCCAGATGGGTAGGGTGCCCCTGACCTTCGAGCTAATTTTTCATTTTCTCTGAACCGCTGGGCTTTAACGTGGCCGCGGCCTTACGGCTTGACGATGGTGAGGCTGGTCATGATCGCCTTTAACTTCACTTTGGTTCGCGCTGCTGAACGATCGGCGGGAGTATTCCAACTTAACCCCTCGGCTGGGTGGTATTGCCGAGCCGGACTGACCCCGATATTCGGACTCAATCCATTCGGCATCCGCGGAACCTACCGACGAGGCCATGCCGATGATTGCGCACCGCGTCGAGATCGACCTCCCCGAGGAACCAGCCAGTTCAGGCCGTCAACAACTGCTTGATCTCCTGTACCGACAGGACGCGGCCGACGCTCTTGACCTCGCCGTCGATGGCCAGGGCCGGGGTGCTCATGACCCCGGCGTCGATGATAGCGTTCACGTCCGTCACCTTTTCCAGGGCATAGTCCAGGCCCAGGGACCGGGCGGCCACGTCGGCGTTAAGGGCCAGGGTGGCGCACTTGGCGCAGCCGGTGCCGAGGATTTGCAGTTTGATCATATCGATCGCTTCCGTTGTGGTTTGGAGGTCAGGGAGTTGGTAAAGGGGTGAGTATCCAACCAGGCCAGGCAGCAGGGGGGGCGGGGTGAGCGTTACCGTGCCTCAGCCATACAAGGCCCCGAACACCAGGCCGGTAAGGGTCGCCATGATCACCACCAATGTGCAATAGATCACCGTCTTGGGCGTGCCAAGGATGCTGCGGATCACCAGCATGTTGGGCAGTGACAGGGCCGGACCGGCCAGGAGCAGGGCCAGCGCCGGCCCTTGGCCCATGCCGGCGCCGAGCAGCCCCTGGACGATGGGGACTTCGGTCAGGGTGGCGAAGTACATGAAGGCCCCCACCAGGGCCGCCAGGAAGTTGGCCCCCAGGCCATTGCCACCGACCGCCGCCGTGACCCAGGCCGAGGGGATCATGCCCTCCTGACCCGGACGGCCGAGCAGGAAGCCCGCCACCAGGACCCCCATCAGCAGCAGGGGCAGGATGAGCTTGGCGAAGCCCCAGGTCTCGGCCAGCCATTCCTCGCCCTCCCCCGGTTGCAGGGCGGCGGCCAGGGCCACCCCGACCATGCCGGCGGTGAAGGCCAACTCCGGGTGAGCGGGGAAGAGGGCATAGAGCAGCGCCCCCAGCACGGCGGCCCCGGCCAGGGGTGGCCAGGGCCAGTGCCAGCGCCAGGCCAGGAGCAGGGCCAGGCCCAGGGCCGCCAGGGCGGTAAGGGGCCACTTCCAGACGAAGACGGCATGCCAGGCGCCACTGTCCTCCGCGCTGGCCGGGGCCCAGTTGGCCAGGACCAGGATCAGGATCTGCAGGGCGAAGAACAGGGCCGTCTCCCCCAGGGGCCGGCCCGTCCCGCCCCCCAGCAACAGCCCCTGCTGCCGCGCGGCCCGGGCCTGTTCCTCCCGGCGGTAGATCCCGTGCATGATGGCGCCGATGACCAGGGCGAAGACCACCGCCCCCAGGGCCCGCGCCACCCCCAGTTCCAGCCCCAGGACCTTGGCGGTAAGGATCATGGCCAGGACATTGATCGCCGGCCCGGCGTAGAGGAAGGCGATGGCCGGTCCCAGCCCCGCGCCGCGCCGGTAGATGCCGCCGAACAGGGGCAAGACGGTACAGGAGCAGACGGCGAGGACCGAGCCGGATACCGAGGCCACCCCATAGGCCGCGACCTTGTTGGCGGTCGGCCCCAGGTATTTCATCACCGCGTCCTTGCTGAGGAAGACGGCGATGGCCCCGGCGATGAAGAAGGCCGGCACCAGGCAGAGCAGCACATGCTCCCGGGCGTACCAGTGCAGGAGGGCAAAGCCTTCCAGCAGGGCCCCGGCGAAGCGCGGGCTGTCCACCGGCAGGTACCAGATCAGCAGGAAGAGCCCCAGGGCGCCGGCGAACCATTTCAACTCGGCCGGATTGCCCAGCAGGCTGGCGCTCAGTCGGGCCAAGGGACCGGGGTGGGCGGTCTCGGTGAGGTCATGGGAGTCGTGGGGTGAGGAAACCATGTTACTTACCTGGGCGTGGGGGGTAGGCCCGCTTCATACCAGCCCTTGGTGGCATTGACCACCCTCACCACCAGCAGCATCACCGGTACCTCGATCAGGACCCCGACCACGGTGGCCAGGGCGGCGCCGGACTGGAAACCGAAGAGGCTGATGGCGGCGGCCACCGCCAGTTCGAAGAAATTGCTGGCGCCGATCAGGGCCGAGGGGCAGGCGACGCTGTGCTGCTCGCCCACCCGGCGGTTGAGCCAGTAGGCCAGGGAGGAGTTGAAAAAGACCTGGATCAGGATCGGCACCGCCAGCATGGCGATGATCAGCGGCTGGCGCAGGATCTGCTCGCCCTGGAAGGCGAAGAGCAGGATCAGGGTGGCCAGCAGGGCGAGGATGGAGGCATGGCCCAGGGTGGCCAGGGTGGCGTCGAACCGGGCCTGACCCTGTTTCAACAGCACATGGCGCCACGCCTGGGCGATGCCCACCGGAATGACGATGTAGAGCACCACCGAGGTCAGCAGGGTATCCCAGGGCACGACGATGGCGGACAGCCCCAACAACAGCCCGACGAGAGGGGCGAAGGCGAAGACCATGATGGTGTCGTTCAGCGCCACCTGGGACAGGGTGAAGTAGGGATCGCCCTGGGACAGGCGGCTCCAGACGAAGACCATGGCGGTACAGGGCGCCGCGGCCAGCAGGATCAGCCCCGCCACGTAGCTGTCGAGCTGTTCCGCGGGTAGCCAGGGGGCGAAGACCTGGCGGATGAACAACCAGGCCAGCAGGGCCATGGAGAAGGGCTTGACCGCCCAGTTGATGAAAAGTGTCACCCCGATGCCCTTCCA
>SBFV01000443.1 GCA_006227775.1 Gammaproteobacteria bacterium
TGGACGTTGAGGCTGGCCTTGGTGATGGCGCGGCAGCCGATGTTGAGCACGTAGGGCAGGCGCTTGCCGACGGCGGCATAGAGCGACTCGTGCATGAAGGCCACGCCTTGGGCCGAGGAGAAGTTGGTGGCGCGCAGCCCGGACATGGACATGCCCGCGGTGACCGCCGCCGCCGCGTGTTCGGACTCGGGCTCCACGAAGATCAGGGGCTTGCCGGAGATGTTGAGATGGCCTTTGGCCACCTCCTCGGCCCAGAATTCGCCCATCTGGGTGGAGGGGGTGATGGGATAGGCGCCCGCGGCATCCGAGGCCTCCCGTTCGCAGAGGATGACGGCGGAGTTGCCGTCCATCGCCTGCCGCACGCCAGGATACTTGAAGGACTTCTCGTCTTTTTTTCCGAACATGGCCTTGATCTACTCAGCGGTCTAGGTTTGATGAATCCCGTGGCGGTTGGGGCCGGGGAACCGGATACAGGGGCGCGAGGGGCGCGGGAAAACGGATCGGGTCCTGACGAATTGGACAAGGTCAAACGAAAGCCATGGCCGGCGAGCTGTTGACCTGGGTCAGGGCCTGGCCTTGACCTGGGCACTGGCCTGGGGTCTGGCTGGGGCCTGAGCGGTGGCTCCGCTGTCCTGGTCAGACGCGTGCCGCGATCCCAGAACGGGAGCCTGACCGGACCAGGGCGGGCTGGAGGGCCTCCTTACGCACCACCTTGCGCGCGTCCCGACCCTTCTCGGCCTTGCCGCCCCTCTCCAGCCAGACGATGGCCCCGGTGGGGCAGCGCTCGATAGCGACCCGCGAGGCGAGGCTGTTCTTGCCGTAATCGACCACCGCCAGGTTGTCTCGGATCTCGATCAGACCCTCTGGGGAATCCTGGGCGCAGCGGCCGCAGGCGGTGCAGATGACGGCGCACTCAGCCTCCGCCGCGTCGCCGATCTCGCGGTTGCTGCAGGCGACCCAGAGTTGATGGCTGACGGGATGGAGGCTGAACAGGTCTTTGGGACAAACCTCGACGCAGTCACCGCAGGCGCTGCAGTTGGCGTCGGTTACCACCGGCAGACCATGGCGGTTCATCCGGATCGCGTCGAAGTCGCACACCTCGGCGCAGTCGCCCATGCCCAGGCAACCCCAGGCGCAGCCCTTGCCGCCGCCGGAGACCAGCGCCGCGGCCCGACAGGACTCGATACCACCGTAGGAGGCGCGAATGTAGGCCACGTGGGTGCCACCGGCGCAGGCCAGGCGGGCGACTCGCTTTTCCTCCTTGCCCAGGGCCACGCCAAGGAAGTTGGCGATGACCTGATTCATGTCCTTGGAGTTGACGGTACACCTGGACGGCTCAATTTCGCCCTTGACGAGCAGTTCGGCGAAGGGACGACAGCCCGCGGTGCCACAGGCCCCGCAATTTGCCTTGGGCAACAGGTCCTCGACCTGGTCGATACGGGGGTCCTCGAAAACGAAAAGTCGCTTGTTCGCCAGGACCAGGATGCCCGCCAGCATCAGGCCCAGGGTGCTCATAAAGGCGACGGCAACGAAAATGGACGGCATCGTTGACTACCCTTGCTCACTGCCCCCTGCGGCGGAGGCGGCCAATGACCGGAAAGGAATGGGAAACGACTCAGAGAGCGCCATCCTCAGGGGTGGGAGGGGCGGGCAGGCCGGTGACGAGGGGTAATCCCGTCACGAGTTGAGCAGTTGCTAATTTACACTTGGACCTAAGATTGAAAAATTAAATTATCTAAATCCATTGTATTGCAGTGCAGCATTAAACGCCCGCGACGGGCTGGCCCAGAAGGTTTGCGGGTCTCCTCTTGGTCGAGGGGGATCGGGGGCTTCTGGCGGGAGTGTCGACCGCGGGGATGCGGTCGTCAAGCCTAGAGGGAGTTATCCAGGGCGTCCCCCGCCAGACGCCACCCGATCCAGGGTTGCGTTGTGGGGGCACCGGGAACGCAGAGGGGAGGCATACCAGGACTCAAGTGGGGGGGAGAACCAGGCGCAGGCCGGCGACCCGGAAACGGTCATCGGGGACGGCGGGATGACGAAAGCTGGCGCGGCGCAGACAGCGCTGGGTGTAGAGGCTGGCGCCTCGCAACACGCCCAGACCGGCGTCGAAGTGAGTTCCGACGGTGGCGGTGGGGAATGGACTGAAATCCGGATAGGGATGGAAGGGGTTGGCGCACCACTCCCAGACGCGCCCCGTACCCTCGATGAGACCGGCGCGGGCGGCGACCTCCCATTGATACTCGTGCTGCATCACGGCTCCGGCCAGGTCGCCACCCAGGCTTGCCGCCCAGGCGGCGAAGGCTCGGGCCTCGTGGCGGCTTAGACCAGCCACCGGCTCTTCGCTACCCAGGGCGCTGGGCCCATGGAGGCCCAGGGCAAGCCAGCCCCCCTCAACGTCCTGGCGCCAGTGCCAGGGCGCTTGGGCCTGGCGGGCGCGCAGCCAGTCTTTCCCGGCCTCATCCCAGAGATCCGGGCGGCTATAGCCGCCCTCGGTCATGAAGCCGAGATACTCGGCGTTGGTCACGGGTCGGCGGGCGATACGGAAATTGGCCAGCTCCACGGCCTGGGGCGGCAATTCGTTGTCGTAGGCATGGGGTTCACCCCGGGAGCCCACGCGGTAGTGGCCCTGGGTGATCGCCACCGCCTCGGCGCTGGGCGCTTGGGGTTCAAGCCGCGGCGCAGGGGAGGACGGGGAGGGAGGAGATGCCTCTGGCAGCGGTGGCCTGCCCCGGGGCGTAACCTGGGCGCTGACGACACCAGCACCACTGGTCTGGGCCGGGTCGGGGACGGGGGCGGTGGCCGGGCCTGGGGCCTCGGGGGTGCCGGGCAGGGAGCGCACTTCCGCCCAGGGGTCCGACAGCAAACGCCGCGCCAAAAGCACCCACAGCATAGCCTCATAGTCCCGGGCCCGCTCCTGCAACAGGAACCAAGCCAGCCGGTCATCCGCCATCAAGGGGCTGGGCGGCAGGGCGCCCGGGGTCGCCAGGCGGTGCAGATGTTCGTCCTGGATCTCCGTCGCCCAGGCCAGCAGGTGGTCCGGCGGGGGCAGGCGCTCAACCGGTGCCTCCGCCTCACTGATGGCGAAGAGGTGGCGCACTCGCGCGGTCAGGTCCCCATCGCCCACCAGGGTCTCTCGCAGCCAGTGGAGTTCCCGATAAACGGAACGGCCCAGATACCAGCCCAGGGAGGCCAGGCGAGGGTGGAAGCGGGCATTGGCCTCGGCGGCCGGGACCCCGGTGAGGAGGTCAGCCATCATCGTCTGGAGACCGCTCAATTGGCCCAGGAGGTCAGGATGGGACATGCTGTTCTGTTCGCCTTGTTTTCATCTGCGCCGAAATTCCCAGGGAGCCAGGGGATCGGGGTCGGCCCAGAGCCCGCTGTCACCCCATCGGGCTTGAAACTCCGCCAGGGGATAAAGCACCCGATCCACCAGGCCCAGGTCCCGGCTATAGTCCCGGTACCACCAGGCGTAACCCTCTCTGACCAATGCCAGGCCCACGTCCTCTCCCCCTACCATCACCTTACCCAGGGTCCGGCCATGGCGGTCCCGCTTGTCCGCTTCCACCGTGACGACCTTGTCCTCCACCAGATCCGCCAGCCGCTGTTTGGCTCTGGCGCCAAAGGCCTGGTTCGCCTCGGGGGCGTCGATACCCTGGATGCGCACGCGTTGGGTTCGCCGGCTGAAGCCCTGCACCTCGATAGTATCGCCGTCGACGACTCTCACCACCCGCCCCTTGAAGTCCCCCCCAACGGCCGACGGCAGGACGAGACAGCACAATAGCCCGGCCATCGGCCATCCCGTCCGCCACCCGGACCTCCCGGCGGGCGGGCTCGACCGCAATCCCGTCATGCTGGCTGACGCCACGACGGCCATAGGCCCCGCGAAACCAATGTCGGGACTCGCCGCGATTGCGGTTGCATCGGGCTTGGGAGGGCTCTCCTCGTCATGACACCGCTGGTCAAAGGCACCCGAAGTCATCACATAAATCGTCACTCATAGCCCGCGAGCGCGGGACGTCGACCACGAGAAACATTATTTTGCTCAGTCGGTTAAAAACTCATCATCTCAGCTTGAGGGGAGTACCTGATGAATCAATGCTCCATGAGCGCAAATAGTACAAGCC
>SBFV01000249.1 GCA_006227775.1 Gammaproteobacteria bacterium
CCCCAGCTTGGGTCTCGTCCGGACCGATCCCTGGCTGAACCCGGTAGACGGAGCCGGCCGGCACCCCAGCGCCCTGCTTGACCCCTGAGGCTGGCCCAGGCTGGACCTCCATGCCGGCATAGTAGGCAGCCACCGACCTGGCCTCATCCAGACTCAACCGCGGGGCGATTGGGCGCATGAGCCCATGGGGATCCGCGGTGCGCTTGCCTTCGACCCAGGCCTCGAGTTGAGCCAGGATGTAGGAGTAGACCTGGCCGGCCAAGGCCGGAAAGGCCTCCCCGGCACCGAGGCCGTCGCGTGCGTGACACTGAGCGCAGGCCGGCAGGGAGCGATTGGCCCAGTCGCCCACGGTAGCGAGGACCCCGCCGACGGCCGGTGACACATCGCTCGGGGGCTTGGCGTTGGAAACGGCGGGGAGCGCGGCATAGTAGACCGACACCGCCGTGACCTCGGCATCGGTCAAGGGTTTTGCCATGGGGCTCATGATGGGGTGGTCCCGGCCACCGTCCCGGAAGGCCCGGAGTTGCCGTGCCAGGTACCCCTCGTTCAGCCCGGCCAAGCGGGGAAAGGCGGCGCCCTCATCACCGCCGCCGTTCTGGCCGTGGCAGGTCGCGCAGGCCACGGTTCCCCCAGGTGTCCCTTGGGTCGCGATCCGCGCCCCGGGGTCGTCCGCCGCGGCCGGCAGGGCGAGCAAGGCGATCAGGGCCAGCCCGGATGGTGGGAGTACGCTCTCGTTTGGCATGTCTAGGACTCCAGCTAAGCCGCAAGGATGGGGTGGGTTGGGTTGGCACGAGCCGACAGCGCCCCCGTCGGCGCGGCAAACAATCGGCGTGGGTTCAATCGCGTCGTTGCCGCCTCGCTGAAGGCCAGCCTATACCCCGTCGGCTCAGACTAACAGACCGCCGGGGGCGAAAGTCAACGGGCCTCGCTTGTGCCATGCCGTCCACCAGGGGGCAACCTCCTGGGAAAGGGTGGCCGGGGCATTGGCCCCTTTCCAGGCGATAGACCAGATGATTTCATGTAGTATCGACGAACCACGTGGGAAAACCACACAAGAGGAGATTCAATGGTGAAGACCATCCCGTTCTACTTTGGGGTCCTGACTGGCGCACTGGTGCTTGGTGCCCCATCACTGCTGCCAGCCGCGGAGCCGGCGGCGACCGGGACGCTCCATATCGACATCCCCGTGGCCCTGCAGGAGGCCCGTGTGGTGTTCAACATGGACCATCTGGCCTTCGAGGGCGACAACCCAACTGGGCTCAATTATATGAAGGTCCTAAACGAAGACTTTGTCCAGGCAAAGACCCATCACAGCATGGTGGCCATCTTCCACGGTGAGGCTGGCTACATGCTCCTGGACGATGCGCGCTATAACGCGGTCCGCCATACCTCGCGCGGCAACCCCTACAAAGCGATGATCGCGACCCTGCAGGACAAGGGGGTACGCTTCGAGCTCTGTGCCGTCACCGCCCGTGGCAACGGCTGGACCAACGAGGATGTCTTGTCAGGCGTCAAAGTCGTCACTTCCGCCAACCTGCGCATCATTCAACTGGCCCAGGATGGCTATGTGCAAATTCAACCCTGATCTCAGGCAAGGTCCGCCGGGCAACCCGCCGCGACGATCCGTCGGGGCGGGCTGGAGCCTCGCTGGGGCGTATCGCCTTCGGTCAAGGCTTGGCAGGTGTAATGAATAGCCGGTCGCGACGCGGCAGCTTCTCGACCAGCTCCGCTGGGATCTGGAAGGTGTTGCCCAGCACCGAGTCGGGATTGGTGGCGATCCAGTCGTTGAGGTCGATGCTCTGGTAGTCCCCGGCATTGAAGACCACCAGCACGTCCAGGGGTTGATCGGAATCATTGCGCAGGGCGTGGCCGTAACCCTTGGGCACATATCCCACATCCCCCGTGGCCAGCTTGCTGATGCTCGCCTTGCCCTCGGATGCAAAGACGCCCAATATCATCTCGCCTTTCAGCACGTACTGCCATTCATCGGCGTTGGGATGCCAATGGAGCTGGCGCATGGCCCCAGGTTCCAGGTGAATCACGGCGCCGGACATGTCAAAACTTGCCGGGAACTCTTTGGCGGTGACCAGCTTCAGGGTGCTCCCCTCCAAAGTGGACAGGGGCTTGTGCCCCTGCAGGTTGAAAACATGGGAAAGCTCCAACGGCCCTGTCTTCGGCTCATGCGGCCGCGTGTTCGCCAGCGGGCCGGGAGCGGGACCGTGGCGGGAGATATAGACCTGCTTGGTCGGGAGCAGGCCGACCTGCTCTGGTGTCAGGCCGAGGTTGGCCGCGACCCAGGAGGTAGGGGTGTGGGACAACCAATCGGTGATGCTGAAGGTCGCACCCTCCGAGAAGGTGCCATCGTTGAACACCAGCAGGAAGCTCGCCGTACCGGGGCCGAGGCCCTCGATGCTGTGACCCCATCCCCTGGGAAAATACCAGAGTTGACCGGCGGACACGTCCGCAATCTCGGCCTTGCCCGCTGGGCTGGTCAGGGTGATCCGCGTGTTCCCCTCAATCACGTAGGCCCACTCTGCCGCGTTGGCATGCCAGTGGAGTTCGCGGATGGCCCCGGGCTCCAAGGTCATGTAGACCCCGGCCATGCCTTTGCTAACGGGGAAATCGTAGGTCCCGACCTGCTTGGTAGTGCCCCCGTCGTAGGTCTTCAGCGGGGTCTTGCTGAACGGGTAGCTGAATGCGGGCAGGCCGGCCCCCCACTCCACGTTGGAGAGTGAGGTCCAGCCACCGTCCTCGGCCGCCACCGGCGCGACCACCCCAGCGGAAATGCCGAGGGCCAGTGCGGCGAGGAGCTGCGCAAAGTCGGAAGGGTAGGTCCACGGGCGCTGTCTGTTGCGGTGGGTCATCAGGAAATCTCCAACTTGGGTTCGTAGATCGGGCGATACTGGGGTAGCAGGCGCAACGCCACTTGGCTTTGCGTGAAAAGCGCCAACATCAATGCGCTGGATTAGGTCTAGGCGACCAGAAAACCGCTGTCTCGCGCAAGATATGGTCACGGACCCACCCGCGCAGGATCTACCCGCACGGGCGGGTTTGGATCACATCGGGGGCTTGACCCTGAGTGAAGCCAGGGCTGATACTACCACCAAATTACTCGGAAATCGTACAAATCGCTCTAGGTGACCCATTGCTGGCCGCCCTCGACGGAGAGTCTGAAAAACCCTGCCCGCTGGCCGCCGCCCGTGCTGGGAAATCAACCTCTTCCGGTCGCTAAGACCTCCCGGCGATGACCCCTCAGGACCCGTTATCCCCCTGACCGAAGGACCCGCACCGCTCCTCGTGGCAGGGCCCGCCCTTGCCGGCTTGCCCACGGGGACCGCTTGGATGCCCTGCTGACGGCGAGCGTGGCGGCCAATGTCGTCAATCTCCCGGCATGATTGTCTCCATGCGGCCGAACCAGGCCCGTCGTGATCCTTCAGCAGGCCAGCCATCAGTGCAAGAGACTGATGCGCCTTCCACCCCATCCCGACTCCGCGGACGCCTGAAACTGGGTTCCAACCGGGTCAGCGATCACCGCTGAAATGCTCAGATTTCTCACGGCCCCCAGCTAGAGGTTTCTTCACGATGCATGCCAATCCCCCTATCGTTCCCATCGGCCTCTTGCTGCTGACTGGCCTGCTTCCGGCTCAATCCGTTGCGGACTGCACGGTGAGCTATGGCAGTGTGACCTGCACTGGCGACCTCCAGGACGGTGTCAGCTTCGCTCAAGACTACACCTCAGTGGCCGTCTCGGGACTGACGGCGAACATCACGCCGGGATTTGGCGGGACCGGCGTTGGGCTGAGCTACCAGGGGGCCGCGGGCGGACCAGGCGGGGCTGGACATTTTGCCTTCAACCAGACGATCTCCTATGCCGGTGCGCCATTCACCATCCTTGGTGAGGGTAGTGGCATCCTAGTGCAAGCTTACGGCGGTGTCGGCGGCAACGGTGGTGAGGCGCAGGCCGGTGGGGCCGGAGGCGACGGTGGCAATGCCACAATCGGGTTCCTGAGCGGTTCGGTAGCGACCAGCGGTCCGGAATCTTCGGGTCTATACGCCAGCAGTGAGGGCGCCGCCGGTGGGATGGGCGGCGCCGAAACAACCCACTTCACGAATGCACACAG
>SBFV01000202.1 GCA_006227775.1 Gammaproteobacteria bacterium
TTCCAGGACCTCCGCGCTGACAACGTTATTGCCTACATCAGCCCCAGCTTCTCCGGGTTCACCTTTGCTGCCGCGGTTCATGCTGGTGGCGGCGCACAGTTCCCCTCCGGCTACAATCCTGAAGTTGACAGCTTGGCCGAAGCCTATTCATTGGCCGGTATCTATAAGAATGGTCCTTGGTACGCCAGTCTGGCCTACGAGGGGCTGAATGAAGACATGGGTTCCCTCTACGATGGCACTGATTACTTAAATCCGGATGCCGAGACCTGGGGCAAGTGGCGCGTTGGCCTGGGTATCCTGAACTGGAATGGCTTCACCCTGACCGGCATTTATGAGAACTGGCAGGATGCCCTGTGGACCGATGGACAAGATGCCGATCTGTGGAACATCCAGGCGGGTTACACCTTCGGCAACTTCATGGTCAAGGCCGCCTATGGTGACAGCAACGTCGGCGATACCTTCTGGGATGATGAGGATAACAACTCTGATGACTACAACTGGACCACCTGGTCCTTCGGCCTCGACTACAACATGAGCAAGCGCACCAAGGCCTTCCTGCTGTACACCGACAACACTGCGGACGATCTCTGCGATTCCGACAGGTGCAGCACCGACTGGCAAGGCTTCCAGCTTGGCATGATGCACACCTTCTAAGCTGTGCCTGATCGCATAAGGATGTGACAACGGGGCCCCAGGGCCCCGTTTCCATTTGGGTTCTGGTCAGGCTAAACCACCGTCCCCATCCGCTGTTTCCCCCATTGAGCCAGCACCTGCGCGGACTGATCGGGAACTGGAACAAGGACGCGTTCTCAGATCAGACCGCCATCGCCTCCACCTGTCGTGCGCCGCTCTGACTGCCGAGGATCAGGCGATCCGCGGGGCGCAGGGCGAACAGCCCGACCGTCACCACGCCCGGGATGTTGTTGACCCTTTGTTCCAATTCTTTGGGCTGATGGATCGCCAGGCCTGCCACGTCCAGAATGACGTTGCCGTTATCGGTGACGAAATTTTCCCGCCAGACCGGGGTGCCGCCCAGCTTGACCAGTTCCCGCGCGACATAGCTCCGGGCCATGGGAATGACTTCCACTGGCAGGGGGAAGCGGCCCAGGACTTCGACCAGCTTACTTTCGTCGGCGATGCAGACGAATCGGTCGCTCGCCGCCGCGACGATCTTTTCCCGCGTCAGGGCGCCGCCCCCGCCTTTGATCAGTTCCAGGCGATGATTGGCTTCGTCGGCACCATCGACGTACAGCGATAGGCTGCCAACGCTATTGAGGTCGAAAACGGCGATGCCCCGGGCCCGCAGGCGTTGGGTGGAGGCCTCGGAGCTGGATACGGCTCCTTCGATCCGGCCCTTGACCTGGGCCAGGAAGTCGATGAAGTGATTGACGGTGCTACCCGTGCCTACGCCAACCACGCCCCCTTGGACATAGTCCAGGGCGGCCTCGGCGGCTTGGCGTTTCATTTCGTCTTGCGTCATGTCGGCTCCTCGTCCGGTTAGTTCAATATGTCCATCATAGCAAAGGCGCCCCGGGGACCAGGATCTTGCCGCCGAGGGGATCCACCCGCTTGTCCCGCCGCGATAGCCGAAGCGGAGGGGTGAAGGGTATAAAATGCGCCCCATGCCAGATAACTATATCGAACGTATCCTGCGGGCACGGGTCTACGACCTGGCTCAGGAGACACCCCTGACCCGGGCGGAGGGCCTGTCGCGGCGGCTCGGCAACCAGGTGCTGCTCAAACGCGAGGATCTACAGCCCGTCTTTTCGTTCAAGTTGCGCGGCGCCTACAACAAGCTCGTCAACCTTAGCAAAGAGGCGCTGGAGCGGGGGGTCATCGCGGCATCGGCTGGCAATCATGCCCAGGGGGTGGCCATGGGCGCCGCCCGGCTGGGTGTCCAGGCCACCATCCTCATGCCACGGACCACCCCTCCGATCAAGGTCCAGGCGGTAAGAGGTTTCGGCGCCAAGGCGGTGCTCCATGGGGATTCCTACGACGAGGCCTATGCCCAGGCCATGGCATGGGTGGCGGAGCGGGGGCTGACCTTCATCCACCCCTTCGACGACCCGGATGTCATCGCCGGCCAGGGCACCATCGCCATGGAAATCCTGCGCCAGCATCCTCAGCCCCTCCATGCCGTGTACGTTCCCGTGGGGGGTGGGGGGCTCATCGCCGGGATCGCCGCCTACATCAAATACGTGCGGCCAGAGGTCAAGGTCATCGGCGTGGAACCCGAGGATGCCCCCACCCTTCACAGCGCCATGGCGGCGGGGCGGCGGGTGGAACTGGAGCAGGTCGGTCTTTTCGCCGATGGGGTGGCGGTGCGACTCATCGGGGAGGAAACCTTCCGCGTCGCCCGTGACCGGGTGGACGAGGTCATCCTGGTCAGCACCGATGAGATCTGCGCCGCCATCAAGGACATCTTCGACGATACCCGCGGCATCGCCGAGCCCGCCGGTGCCCTCGCCCTGGCGGGGCTCAAGCGCCATGTCCAGGCGACGGGCATGCAGGGCCAGAACCTGGTGGCCATCGAGAGCGGGGCCAATATCAACTTCGATCGCTTGCGGCATGTCGCTGAACGCGCCGAACTCGGCGAGCGCCGCGAGGCCCTGCTGGCGGTGGAGATCCCGGAGCGCCCCGGCAGCTTCCTGGAGTTTTGCCGCGCCTTGGGTAAGCGGCAGATCACGGAGTTCAACTACCGCTATGCCGACGAGCGCCGCGCCCAGGTCTTCGTCGGCGTCGAACTCGGACGCGGGGACGAGGAGCGCCGGGAACTGATCGACCGGCTGGGGGCCAAGGGTTTTGCCGTCCTCGACATGTCAGAGAACGAGACCGCCAAATTGCATATTCGCTACATGGTGGGGGGCCATGCCCGGGGCATCAGCGATGAGACGCTGGTGCGTTTCGAGTTCCCGGAGCGTCCCGGTGCCCTGCTCAACTTCCTCACCGGGCTGGGACGGCGGTGGAATATCAGCCTCTTTCACTACCGTAATCATGGCGCCGCCTATGGGCGGGTGCTGATGGGTCTCCAGGTGCCCGCTGGGGAGCGAGGCGAATTGAACCGCAGGCTGCGGGCGCTGGGATACCGCTATTGGGACGAGACCACGAATCCGGCTTGTCGCATCTTTGTCGGGGTGAAGGGGTACTGAGCCGGGGACGGACTCCCACCCGCGCTAGACGCCCCCCGCGTCCCGCTGCTCTGTCCGGGACCCGCAGGTGCGGGGATAAATGCGCCGCTCCGTGACCACCAGGTCCAGGGGGATGTCCCAGGGACGAACCGCCAGCCGTTCGATGCGCTGACACTCGTGAGCCAGACCGATGAGGAGGGGACGGCGCCAGTGGCGGCGCGCATGCAGGTAGGCCAGGGTCTGGTCGTAATAGCCTCCGCCCATTCCCAGCCGGTTACAACCGGCGTCGAAGCCGACCAGGGGAACGAGCAAGAGGTCCAGGGCCCAAGGCAGACGGATCCGCGCATTGCGCAGGCCAGGTTCCGGGATGCCATAGCGATTGGTCACCAGGAGGTCGCCTTCGCGATGGCGCACGAACCATAACTTGCGCCGCGGGTGAGGCCGCAGGACGGGGAAATGGCAATCTTTATGGCGTTTGTACGCCAGCCGCAGAAGGGGGGCGGGGTCCAGTTCCCCATCGGCGGCCCAGTAGGCGCCTAGACGGCGAGCGCTCAGGAAGAGGGGATGTTTAGCCAGGTGTCGTGCGGCCTGGTGGGCGTGTTTCTTTTGCTCGGCGGGGGACAGGGCTCTCCGCCGGGCCCGTAACTGGCGCCGCAGGTCCATGTTGGATTGAAAGGGAGAGAGAAAGAAAAAGGGGACATCCCCCACCTGTGCCGTCAAGACCTTCGTTCTTGAACCAGAGGGTTCAAGTGGGGACACTCGGTTTTGCTTCAGGCTTCCCGCTCGCGGGCGGACATGCACAACGGCTCTACGGTCATGCCCCCAGGGCATTGATTAGGCTCAAGAAAATACCCAGGTCATCATCGAACACCGCAGGGAATGTCTGAACTAAAGACTATACGCTTTCGGCCTTCTGGTCCAGTCCTCTTTGCGCGTCCAGGGCGCTGGCCAGGCGCCGTTGCACGGCCTCCAGCCGGGCGGCATCGGG
>SBFV01000278.1 GCA_006227775.1 Gammaproteobacteria bacterium
GGGGCGCGCCCAGAGACCCGTATCAGACCCAGTAGACGGTTCGGGTCATGAGCTTGGCGGTCAGTTTCATCATCAGTTTGACTGGAGCCGGCAAGTCCGCCCCGCCGGCGGACTTGGCCACTTCAGCGTGGTGGATCTCGTCGGCCTTCATTTGTTCCAGGATGGCCCGGCTCTTGAGATCGGTCGGCGGGATCTCCGCCAGATGTTCGTCCAGATGATCTTCCACCTGACGCTCCGTCTCCACGACGAAACCCAGGCTCCATTTATCCCCCGCCAGCCCGGCAGCGGCGCCGATGGCGAACGAACCGGCGTACCAGAGGGGATTGAGGAGACTTTTCCGGTCCCCCAGCTCCTCGATGCGGCGTTCGCACCACGCCAGGTGATCGTTTTCCTCCTGAGCCGACCGGGCCATGTTCCGGCGAGTCTCCGGGAGTCGCGCCGTCAGCGCCTGCCCCTGGTAGAGGCCCTGGGCGCAGACTTCGCCGGTATGGTTGACGCGCATGAGGCGGGCGACATGGCGTCGCTCCCGTTCGTCTAGCTCGGCGTCGGGGAGTCCAACGGCGGGATTGGGGCGTTCGGTGACCTGAGGTGGTCCGAACAGGGTGCGGATGGCCTGATCGATGCCGATGAACACCTGGTCCAGGGGGGTGTAATCGCGCTTGTTCAAGGCGTCAGACGGGGTTGGTCGCGGCTGGGTTGCGGCGTTGGACATGGATCAGGACCTCCTGTTGAGGTAGCGGGCGATAAGTTGTACCGGGTGGAGGACCTCGACCGCCAGACCGGCTTCCTGGATACCGGCGGCCAGGTGCAGGGCGCAACCGGTGTTGGTGGTCACCACTACTCGTGCCCCCAGTTGGGCCAGGTGATCGATCTTGGGTTGTAACAAGGTCCGGGAAAGGGTCGGCTGTTCCAGCAGGTAGGTTCCCGCCGCGCCGCAGCAAAAGGCATTATCCGGCAAGTCGACCAGTTCGAGGTGGGGCAGCCGACGTAACAGATCCCGGGCCGCGCCCTCGTCCCGCAACCGGTTGCGCTGGGAGCAGGGCAGGTGAATGGCGACCCGCAGCAAAGGCTGATGGGGTTGGGGTGGGATGATCGGCCAGTCGAGATCGGCCAGAAAGCGGCAGATTTCCTGAGTCTCGCCCAGTGGGGGGTGGGTCCGCAGTTCCGCGACGCAGGCGCTGGCTATCCCAACCCCGGTCAGCCCAGTGAAGGCCCTGGCGTTGGTCTCCAGGCGGCGGTCGGCGTCCTGGGGCAGGCCATGGTGGCGATGCATGCCCCCGCAACAGCCTTGTCCGGGTGGTAGCCGGACCTCGTAACCCAGCCAACGCAACACCTCGACACTGGCCGCGATGGCGCCCGGCTGAGCGGCGCGGGCGATGCAACCCAAAAAGAGACCGATGGGGCCCCGGGTGGTCTCGGTTTGGCCGGGGGGTGGGTTGATCCGGGGCGGGCCCGCCAGTTGAAGCACCAGGCGGTGGCGAGCCGCCAGAGGATGCCAGCGGAGCGCACCGCTTCCGGCGACCAGGCGGGCCAGCCCACTGTAGCGGTAAAGCCGCGCAAGGACAGCGCTCAGGCGGGCCCCCGTCGGGCTGGCCAGAAAAGCGAGCCAGGCCCTGTCCCGGTTCCGCCGCCACGGCGGCTTGGCTGCCCAGGAGGCTGCCCGGGCCCCATCCATGAGGATGCCGAAGGGAACCAGCGTCGGACAGGCCCGCTCGCAGGCGAGACATTCCAGGCAGTGAGCCAGGTGATCTCCCAGGACCGGAGAATCCTCCAAGTGTCCTTCCGCCCGACCCTGGATCAGGGCGATACGCCCGCGGGGGGACTCGGCCTCGTTGCGCGCCAGGCGGTAGGTGGGGCAATGGGGCAGGCACAGGCCACAGCGTACGCAGCGGTCGGCGATCCTGGCCAGGTCTACGGCGGTGGGGATGGCATTCAAGGGCGGTAGGTCGGCGGCGTAGGGGAAGGGGGTGGAGCCATGCAGATCACGTCAGGATGGGGGACAGGCCCAAGAGGTGGAGATGGCGCGGGCAGGTTTCATCCGCGGCCGCTAATGGTAACCTGTCCCCTGGCTCGGGGTTCATTCGGCGAGGCAAGATCCACCATGTCCTACTATCGTTATCACGTCTTCATGTGCGCCAACCGTCGCGAGGATGGCAGCCAATGCTGCGCCCAGTATGGCGCCGACGACCTGCGCCACTATCTCAAGGCGCGAACCAAGGAACTGGGCATTGCCGGCGAGGGGGGCGTGCGCATCAATAGCGCCGGCTGCCTCGCCCGCTGTGACGAAGGTCCCGTCATGGTCGTCTATCCGGAGGCCGTCTGGTACACCTATGTCGATCGCGAGGACCTGGAAGAGATCTTGCGGCGCCACCTGATCGAGGGTCGGGTCGTCGACCGCCTGCGGCTTCCGGGCTGAGTTCGATCAGCCGGGGAGCTTGCCATCGGGTTTGGCATCCTCTAAAATCCGCCGTCTTTCCTGAATCGACCCTTTTCCAGGCTCTGGAGCAATGGACATGACAACTGTGAGTGCCAAGCCCGCGGAGGTCCGCCGCGAGTGGTACCTGATCGACGCCGAAGGCAAGACCCTCGGGCGTCTCGCCACCGAGTTGGCGCGCCGGCTGCGCGGCAAGCACAAGCCCTGCTACACGCCCCATGTCGATACAGGTGATTACCTCGTGGTCGTCAATGCCGAGAAGATCCGCGTCACCGGCAACAAGCTTGCCGACAAGATGTATCACCACCACACGGGTTACATTGGTAGCCTCAAGTCCACCAATCTGCAGAAGCTGCTGGCCAAGGCGCCCGAGCGGGTCATCAATCACGCGGTCAAGGGCATGATGCCTCGCGGTCCCCTGGGTCGTGCCATGCTGTCCAAGCTGCGCGTCTTCGCTGGGCCGGAACACGCGCACCAAGCCCAGCAGCCCAAGCCGCTGGATTTCTAGGGTCAGGTATCAATTCATGTCGCAAATCCATTACGCCACGGGGCGTCGCAAAAGCTCCTCTGCCCGCGTCTTTCTCTCGACCGGCTCCGGCAAGATCCTGGTCAACGACCGTACGCTGGACAATTTCTTCGGGCGCGAAACCGCCCGGATGGTGGTGCGCCAGCCCTTGGAGACGGTCAACATGCTGGACCGGGTGGATATCAAGATCAGCGTGACGGGTGGCGGTACCACCGGTCAGGCCGGCGCTATCCGCCATGGCATCGCTCGCGCCCTGGTGGAGTACGATGAGTCGATGCGTCGCCCCCTGCGTCAGGCGGGCTTTCTCACCCGCGACGCCCGTGAGGTGGAACGCAAGAAGGTGGGCCTGCACAAGGCCCGCAAGCGTCCTCAGTACAGCAAGCGCTGATTGATATCACCGCAGGCGGTGGGAGGTTGTGGGCGGGAGCCAAAGCGCGATACCCCAAACCTTCCATCAGCAAGATCCTTGGGGGATCGTCTAGCGGCAGGACAGCGGACTCTGACTCCGTTAACCGAGGTTCAAATCCTCGTCCCCCAGCCACATCCCAGGCCCGCTCCGTGCGGGCCTTTTCGTCTTCGTGGCCTGCAATCCAGAGAGTCCAGGGTGGCGCGGGTTGCCCGACCCAGGCGGGACGGCAAGGGCCAAGCCGTGGCGCGCATGCAACGTCTATGACCCCTTGCGCGCGCCATACCTCGCCAAGACGCCATCCTTCCAGCGGAAAAAAATTGGCCTGAAGGGCATTTTGGGCATGGATGCCGGTTGTCGACTCAGCAATAATCCTTTTCTTACAAAGAGCTATGCTTTTGGCGAGCATTGTCTGTGTAATTTACGCAACAGTTGCGCGAACTGTATCTTTTTAGAAAAAACTGTTGCGCCATGTCCCTCGGTGGTCTATCATTCTCCTCACACGCATATCGCGTATAGCTTTTCAGCAGTCCATACTGGCAAATCAGCAACAGTGGAGAACACCATGAACAAGAAACTCGTCACCCTGGCCGTCGCCGCCGCCATGGTCGCGCCCGCGGCCGCCATGGCCGATGCCATCCTCTACGGCAAGTTGAACGTCGGCATCAACTATGTCGATCAGGACAATGGTTATGAGGGCTGGGGTCTCAGTGACAACAGAGCCGT
>SBFV01000142.1 GCA_006227775.1 Gammaproteobacteria bacterium
GCGGCGCGGACATTCTCGATCCGGTTCTGGCCGAGCCAGATCGCCGGCAGGCTGCCAACCCGGGCCTGTATCTTGCCGTTGGCGGTCTGCATCTCGCTGGGGCTAAGGCCATCGGCGCCGATCCCCAGGGCGGACAGCAACGAGGCGGGCAACACCACGAAATCGGCCCCCGTATCCACCAGCAATTCGCGCGACACCCGCTTACCGTCAGCCCCCTCCAGGGAAATCTGAACGGCATGCTGGGTCCCCCGGCGCGTCGTCTTCAGTTCGATGTGATCCATTGCCTGACCGGCCACGGGGCTGGGCGGCGGCGGGGGCACATGGACCGCCTTCTCCCCCAGGATGATGACCCGTTCGACCCCTCCACCCGGCGCCTGAACGATGATGTGGTCAAAATCCACCAGCAGCATGCGCAGGCGAGGATAGAGCTCCTCGACGCTGGCCCGCCCCGTCGCCTCTTCGGTGATGGCGCCGGCGCCCACCAGGGTGAAGCGGTGAGCCGTGGCCAGGCGCTGCAACTCGGCGGCCACCGGCACCATGGCCTGGCCCTTGACCGCCGATGGAGGTGCGTCACTCGCCGGAACCGGGGGCCCATTCTTGGCCGCGGGGCCTTTCGGGGTCCTGGGTGGCTGCGGTGGCTGGGCTGGCGGGGGGGGCTTATTGCTTGCAGGCGGGGGCGCATGCCTGACCGGAGGTGAATTCGGCGCCTGGACCGGCTGGGGTAGCTGGGCTGGCGGTGGCTCACTCCCGGCTCCCTGGGCCCCGACCCAGGGCAAATGGAATAGCCCGAGCACCAGGGACAGGGTCAACAGGCAGCGCCGCCAGCAGCCAGGGGAACGGGGGGTCATACCAGGCCAGGCCTCTCGGGATAGCGTTAGAGGAAAGGAGACCAGTATGGCAAGGTAGCCGTTTTTCGCCAAGTGCGAGCCGGTTGCCGGCTCATCCTCTCACCTTGTTCGACCTCACTGATCCCGCCTCGTCAGGGCGATGATGGATACCAGCGGCCGCCAGGTCCAGAAGGCGTAATGGTACAGCTCCGGCAAATACATCTGGGAAATCTGGCCATCCAGGTAGAGGGCATTGGGACAGTCCAGGCGGTCACGAAAGAGGGTGCCGAAGTCGTGAAAGTTGGTCGCCCCGTCGGAGATGGCGAACAGCACCCGCCCCGCGCGGTCCACGCCGACGCCATTGCGCACGTAACGGCTCTCGTAGCCGGGGAGGAAGCGGGGGTGCAGCTTGCCATCGATGACCAGCATGGGACCGGATTGGATGGCCTGGCGAACCGGCACTTGGGGACGGTAGTCCTCGGTCTGGACCACCCGGGCCCCTTCCGCGGTGATGTAGAAGACGCCATTGGGCTGGAGGAAGAAGTTGCCCCCGCCCCGGCCCCGACTGAGGGGGTTGAGGGTCAGACCATTCTCGACATACAGACCCAGGGGGACCAGGTCCCGCGCATAGATCCCCCCATTGACGGCAAAGGTCAGTTGTTCCCCCTGGGCGGCCAAATCCCGGCGCAAGGCCTGGATGCTGCCATAAGGGCTCCCATCCGGACGCTTCCAGAAAAAGCGCAGCCCTTGCTCTTCGCCCGGCTCCAATCGGTAGACGTCGAAGGACGCATCCTGGTGTTGCAGGGAAAAAGCCGTGGCCGCCGGCAGCGGCCCCGGGGGCGACGCCAGGAGGAGCGGCAGCGCCAATCCCCATCCCAACCGCCAGGAGCGCAGGGCCGCCCTGGCCTCAGCGGCGCCAGGCAACCGCCGCCTGACCCGCCCCTGACCGGAGAAGATTCCGCCCGGCCTTGTCCCCAATGATTGACCGCCCATCGCAAATCGCCCTTCATGTCTCCCGGCGAGAAGAGTATAGCCGACACGGCTCGGATTTCGCCCTGGCCCGGAAGGGTCGGGGTGGGGTCTGGCGGGGGTGTCGACCGCGGGGATGCGGTCGTCAAGCCTCCAGGGACGTATTCACGGCGCCCCCGCCAGAGGCCACCCGACCCGGGGGGTACTGACCCGATGCGTACCGTCGTGGATCGTTTCCAGGAGGCGAATTGGGTTGCTTGCCGATCCCGTGCCAGCCCCTTATGCTGGCCCCCTGGCATGCCAGGGTTTTCCCCCGGCCAGGAAGATAACCGACCCACAGAGCACCACCACCCTCAGCCCCTCCTCGCCCCTCCCGGCGTCGCCGGAAGCGGCGGCCAGCGACCGCGAGCCCCGACCCATGACCAGCGCGCCGGAACTCTATCCCCCCCTCGAACCCTACGCCAGCGAGTGGCTGGCGGTCGACGGCCATGAGATCTACCTGGAGCAAAGCGGCCACCCCGCGGGCATCCCCGCGGTCTTTCTCCACGGCGGCCCCGGGGCGGGCTGCGATCCCATCCACCGCCGGTTTTTCGATCCCGCCCGCTATCGCATCATCCTCTTCGACCAGCGCGGCGCCGGCCGTTCCCGGCCCCACGCGGAACTGACCCACAACACCACCTGGCACCTGGTCGCCGATCTGGAACTCATCCGCCAACGCCTCGGCATCGAGCGCTGGCTGGTCTTCGGCGGCTCCTGGGGCTCGACCCTGGCCCTGGCCTACGCGCAGACCCATCCCGAGCGGGTCATGGCCCTGGTCCTGCGCGGCGTCTTTCTCTGCCGGCCGGCGGAAATCGCCTGGTTCTACCAGGAGGGGGCGAGCTGGGTCTTTCCCGATTACTGGCGGGACTTCCTGGCGCCCATCCCGCCCGAGGAACGCGGTGACCTGATCGGCGCCTACCATCGCCGCCTGACCGGCGACAACGAGATCGCCCGCCTGGCCACGGCCAAGGCCTGGTCGGTGTGGGAGGGGCGCACCTCCACCCTCCTGACCAATCCCGCCGTCCAGAACCATTTCGCCGGCGCCCACTTCGCCCTGGCCCTGGCCCGCATCGAGTGCCATTACTTCGTCAACCAGTCCTTTCTGGCGCCGGACCAGTTGTTGCGGGACGCCCATCGCCTCCACGGCATTCCCGGCATCATCGTCCAGGGTCGTTATGACCTGATCTGCCCCATGCGCTCGGCCTGGGAACTGCACCAGGCCTGGCCCGACTCGGAACTGGTGGTGGTGCCGGACGCGGGACACTCGGCCTTCGAGCCCGGCATCACCGCCGCCCTCGTCGCGGCCACCGACCGGCTCCCGCGCCCATGAGCGGTTCGCTCCTGGCGGCGACCCGGGTGCCATGGGCCGGTCAGGTGGCCTGGACCCCTCGGGCATGATCGGCCTGCTGCAACGGGTGTCGGCGGCGCGGGTGGAGGTCGCCGGCGAGGAGGTGGGCGCCATCGGTCCAGGCCTGCTGGTGCTGATCGGCGTCCAGCAAGGGGACGACGAGCGCCGCGCCGACCGGCTGGTGGAACGTCTGCTCGGTTACCGGGTCTTCCCCGATGCCGCCGGACGCATGAATCTGAGCCTCACCGACACCGGCGGCGGCCTGCTTCTGGTGCCCCAGTTCACCCTCGCGGCCGATACCCGCAAGGGCACCCGCGCCAGCTTCACCGGCGCGGCGCCGCCCGCAGAGGGCAAACGTCTCTTCGATCGGGTCCTCGCCCTGGCGCGGGAGCGCCACCCCCAGGTCGCGGCGGGCCGCTTCGGCGCCGACATGCGGGTGAGCCTGGTCAACGAGGGGCCCGTGACCTTCTGGCTGGAAAGCTGACCCCCCCGTCCCCGCCCCGCGCCGGCCCGACCGAAAGGCCGCGGGCTTCGGGTATAATGGCCGCCCTCCGCCATGCCCCCCTCTCCCCGGTTCAGCCGCACCCCTTCCGTTCGCGGTCGAGCCAGGGAGGACCGGGTCAGCCGAACCCTGATGCCCGACGCCCATGGAAACCGTGACCGCCGCCCCCCCGCCCCGCCGCGCCACCATCGAGCGCAATACCCTGGAGACCCGCATCCGGGTGAGCATCGATCTGGATGGCAGTGGCAAGTCCCGCTTCGAGACCGGCGTGCCTTTCCTTGAGCACATGCTCGACCAGGTGGCCCGTCATGGCCTGATCGACCTGGACATCCGGGCGGAAGGCGATCTGCACATCGACGCCCACCATACCGTGGAGGACATCGGCATCACCCTCGGCCA
>SBFV01000395.1 GCA_006227775.1 Gammaproteobacteria bacterium
CGGCAGGAAGGTCGCCAGGATCCAGGGCCACCAGTCCGGGGGTAAGGGCGCCAGACGGAAGGTCGCCGCCAGGGGTGGAACATAGGTGACCAGGGCATGCAGGAAGACGCTCAGGGCGATGCCCCCCAGCAGCCAGGGATTACCCAGGGGGTCGAGACGGAAGGCCGAGTCGTGGATGGACCGGGCGGAAACGACGTAGCTCACCTGGGTGATCAGGATGACCCAGAAGGCCGCCGTCTGGGCCTGAGTCAGCAGCAGGGGGTCCACCAACTCCCCCGCCACTATCGCCGGGGCGCCGAAGTGATGATAGACCAGAAAGCTCGGTACCGCGATCACCAGCCCCATGAGCGCCACCCGTTGGAGGAACAGGGCATCGATAATCCGCACCCGCGGGTCACGCGGCGGACGGGCGAGCAGCCCGGGTTCCTTAGGTTCCATCATCAGCGGCAGGGTGAGCAGCACCGAGTCGATGAGATTGATCCAGAGGATCTGCACCGGTTCGAGGACGAAGCGGACCGCGAACACCGGCACCAGGGCCGCCAGCAGGATGGCGCCCATGATGAGCAGGGCCTGGGCGGCGTTGGTCGGCAGGGTGTAGAGGATCGCCTTGCGCAAATTGGTCCAGGCGTGGCGACCCTCCTCCACGGCGTTGACGATGGTAGCGAAGTTGTCGTCCGCCAGCACCATGTCCGCCGCCTCCCGCGCCACCTCGGTGCCAGCGATGCCCATGGCGACGCCGATGTCGGCCTGCTTGAGGGCCGGGGCGTCGTTGACGCCATCGCCGGTCATGGCCACCACCTGGCCATTGGCCTGAAAGGCCTCCGCGATCAGCTTCTTGTGCTCCGGGGCCACGCGGGCGAAGACCGAGACCTCCGCCACCGCGGCGCGCAGGGCGGCCAGGTCCATCCCCGCCAGCTCGGCGCCGGTCACCACCCGTTCGGCGGCGATGCCGAGCTGGGCCGCCACCGCCTGGGCCGTGTCGGGGTGGTCGCCGGTGACCATGACGGTACGGATGCCCGCCGCCCGGCAGCGGGCCACGGCCTCGATCGCCGCTGGCTTGGGGGGATCGATCATGCCCTGGAGTCCGGTGAAGGTCAGGCCGCGCAGGTCTTCGTGGCGCAGATCGATATGATCCCCCGGCACCTCCCGGAACGCCAGGCCCAAAGTGCGCAGGGCCTGGCGGGCGAAGCCCCGCGCGGCCCCCTGCCAGTCGTCCGCCGCCAGCGGCCGGACCGCTCCCGTGGCGTCAAGCTCGGCGGCGCACATCGTCAATACCGCCTCGGGGGCGCCCTTGACGAAGACGAACCGGCCCCTGGGGGTATCGGCCAACACCGCCATGTATTTGGTACTGGAGTCGAAGGGGATCTCCTCCAGACGATGGATGCCCTCATGGGTGATCCCCGCCTTGGCGGCGCTGACCAGCAGGGCGAGCTCGGTCGGATCGCCGACCCCACCGCCCTCGTCGCTGAGGTGGGCGTTGTTGCAGACGCAGCCGACCTCCAGCAGGCAGCGCAGGGCCGGCAGGGCACCGGGTACCAGGGGTGTCCCCGCGCGGCTGAAGTGGCCGCTCAGGTCGTAGCCGACGCCCGCCACCTCCAGGACCTCACCGGCGACCTGGACCCGGGTCACCGTCATGCGGTTTTCGGTGAGGGTGCCCGTCTTGTCCGAGCAGATCACGGAGGTCGCGCCCAGGGTCTCCGCGGCGGGCAGCTTGCGGATCAGTGCCTTGCGCGCCGCCATCAGGGTGCCCGACACGGCGAGAATGGCGGTCACCAGGGCGGGGAGCATCTCGGGAATGGCCGCCACCACCAGGGAAACCGCGCCCAGGAAGCTGTAACCCAGGTCGTAGCCCAGATAGATCCCATAGAGGAAATTGCCGGCGCCGACGACCAGGATCGCCTTGATGAGGGTATGGATGAATTCGCGCATCTTGCGCTGCAGCGGGGTCAGGCCGGCATCGGCGCCCTTGACCAGGGCCGCGATCTGGCCAAAGACCGTGTCGCCGCCGGTGGCGACCACCAGGCCGCGGGCGGTGCCCTGGGTCAGATAGGTCCCGGAAAAGCCCATGTTGCGCTGATCGCCGGGGACCAGGTTGTCCCCGGCCAGGGCCTGGACCCCCTTGGGCACCGGCACCGATTCGCCGGTCAGGGAGGATTCATCGACATGGGCGCCGCTGACGTCGATGAAGCGCAAATCGGCGGGAATCTTGTCACCCCCTTCCAGCACCAGGATGTCGCCCGGCACCAGCTCGCGGGACGGCAGGCGCCGCACCTCGCCGCCGCGGACCACCATGCACTCGGGCACCATCATGCCCCGCAGGGCCTCCAGGGCCGTCTCGGCCTTGCCCTCCTGAATGAAACCCAGGATGGCATTGAGCAGGACCACGGCCAGGATGACCAGGGTATCCGGGAGCATGTGGCTGCCCAGGGCCGTGAGCAGGGCGGTGATGGCGGCGGTGATCAGCAGGATGATCACCATGGCATCGTTGAACTGGCGCAGAAAACGCACCCAGGCCGGCGTCTTGCGGAAGGCGATCTCGTTCCAGCCGTAACGGGCGCGGCGCTCCTCGACCTCCGCCGGGGACAGGCCCCGGTCACGGGAGCTCGCCAAGGCGGCGAGGATCTCATCGACATCGGCGCCATACCAGGGCTTGGGCATGTCGGACTCCAGAGTGTGCGGCGTTATTCAACGGGTAAAACTCAGCATTCGGCTTTTCCGGATCGGCTGCGACCAAGCCACCCCCTTCGCGCCGGAAACCATAGTCGTCGTACCCAATTTTCGGTTTTGCCGGATCGGGTAGCCTCTGGCGGGGGACGCCGTGAATACCTCCTTGTAGGCTTGACGACCGCTTCCCTGCGGTCGACACCCCCGCCAGAGGCCACCCGAACCTCCCGATCTCGGCCGAAAACGGGAATGCGACATCTATAAAACCAGTTTAGCGAGCGATGACTAATCCACTGACTGCCACTCCGTGGCCGGAGGTGGAGGCGGAGAGCCGAAAACCCCGCCCTGGTGGATCAGAGAACCCCCCCCGGTCGCTGGTCGGTCAGCCAGTAAAAGTGGCTCGGGGGCATGATCAGTTGGCCCGCTGACAGCTCGGGGATCGAACCAGTATAGAGGTCGCGTACCTGTCCGTACTGGAAGTAACCACGATTGCATAGCCTGGGCAGGTCCAGGCTGGCCGGTTCCAGGCCCAGATTGGCGACCACCAGCACGGCGTCCGAGGTCAGGGCCGGGTGAGTGCGCAGGAAGGCAAAGAGGCGCGGGTCCTCCGGCTCCAGTAATTCACGGTTGTTAAAATCGGCAAAGGCTGGGATGGTTTTGCGCACCGCGATCATCCGCTTCAGGCCATCGAAGACGCGTTGCTCGATGCTGCCGCGCTCGCGGCGCCGCTCGGCGCGCTCCCAGTCGATGCGCGGCCGGTGGATCCACCGGTTGTCCCCGGCCTTGGTGGCGTCCTCCAGGAAGGAACAGTCGTTGAAGGTACCGATCTCATCGCCATAATAAAGCAAGGGGATGCCGCCGAAAGACAGGATCAGGCCGTGCAGGAGCAGGATCTGCTCGATGGCGCGATCGATGGCGGCGGGGTCCTGTCGCTCCAGGGCCGCCTCCAGGCCTACCAGGGAGGCCAGGGCACCGGAGATGCGGGCGTCACCCGTCTTGGGGTTGACGCCAAAGGGGCGGCCGCGGGCCGGTGAGCCATCGAAGTTGCCGGTCAGCCAGTCCACCAGGAAGCGGCGGTGGGGGCCAGGCTCGTAGCCCGAGGCGCGGATGTCGTTGTCATCGAAACCCAGGCCAATGTCATCGTGGCAGCGGATGTAGTTGAGCCAGGTGGCACGGTCCAGCTTGGCGGGCAGGTTCTGGATGCCGCGCCGGAGCAGCTTGGCATTCTTGGTGGCGGTGGCGTCCCAGAGCAGGGCCATGAAGGTGGCGTTGTAGGCGATCTCGCACTCCTTGGCCATGATGGCGTCCTCGCCGAAGTACTTGATGATCTCCAGGGGGGCGACGATGGCCTCGGCGATGAAGAGGACGCCGGGGGCGACCACCTGGCAGCAGTCCTTCATCAATTGCAGGATAAGGTGG
>SBFV01000008.1 GCA_006227775.1 Gammaproteobacteria bacterium
CCGGCCATTTCGACACCTACTTCGCCGTCATCAACGCCCATCTGGCTCAGGTCATCTTCTGGGACATCCTGCCAGGCGCTGCCGAGATGCCCTTCATCGTTGGCTGGCTCATCGTAGGCGCCCTGTTCCTGACCCTGCGCTTCAACTTCGTCAACCTGCGCATGATGCGCCACGCCTTCCAGATCCTGCGCGGCAAGTACCGCCCCAAGCAGGAACGCGGCGACGTCACTCCCTTCCAGGCCTTGTCTACCGCCCTCTCCGCCACGGTGGGCCTGGGCAACATAGCCGGTGTCGCCATCGCCATCAGTATCGGCGGGCCAGGCGCCACGTTCTGGATGATCGTCGCCGGCTTCCTCGGGATGACCTCCAAGTTCACCGAGGTGACACTCGCCCAGATGTATCGGGAATTCCGCCCCGACGGCCACGTCATGGGCGGAGCCATGGAATACCTGTCCAAGGGCCTAGCCGAAAAGGGCCTGCCCCGGCTTGGCAAGGGTCTGGCCATCCTCTTCGCCCTGCTGACTATCGGCGGCTCGCTCGGTGCCGGTAATGCTTTCCAATTGAGCCAGTCCTTGGGGGTTGTGCAGGGGGAGATCGCCTTCTTCCAGGATTTTCCCATCGCCTACGGCCTGGCGATGGCCTTCGCCGTCGGCATCGTCATCATCGGTGGCCTGCGCCGCATCGCCCACACCGCCGAGGCCGTGGTGCCGTTCATGGTCCTGATCTACCTTTCCGCCTGCCTTTGGATCATCCTTTCCAACCTGCAGCTGGTCCCGGATGCGCTCGGCAAGATCGTGATCGAGGCCTTCAGCCCGGTCGCGGTCGCCGGAGGCATGGTGGGTGTCATCGTCCAGGGCTTCAAGCGGGCGGTCTTCTCCAGCGAGGCGGGCATCGGCTCGGCAGCCATCGCTCACTCCGCCGCCAGGGTGCATTACCCCATCCAGCAGGGTTTCGTCGCCCTCTACGAGCCCTTTATCGACACCATCGTCATCTGCACCATGACCGCCCTGGTCATCGTCATCACCGGCGTCTACAACGCCCCCGAGCACGCCTTGCTGGTGGAAGGCCGCAACGGTGCCGCCCTCACGGCAGCAGCCTTTGCCACTGCGGTGGACTGGTTTCCGAAGATCCTCGCCCTGTCCGTCCTGCTGTTTGCCTACAGCACGATGATTTCCTGGTCCTACTACGGCGAGCGTTGCTGGACCTATGTCTTTGGCGAACGCTACTCCCTGGTCTACCGCTTGGTCTTCGTGGCCTTCATCATCGTCGCCTCGGTAACCAGTGCCAGCAATCTGCTGGATTTCAGCGATCTACTGATCCTGGCCATGGCCTTCCCCAACTTCATCGCCCTCTACCTGCTGCACGGCAAGGTCCTCGCAGCCCTCCGGGAATATCGACAGAAACTCGCCAGCGGGGAGATAGATCGGGAACTCGCCCGCCAGCAATCCTGATCAGATCTCTGGCCGAAATGACCGCTGCCGATATCCTGTGGCATCAATGCAACGGTGAATCTTGACCAGTCTCAAGATCCTCGAATAATCAAAGGTACTAATATACTAACGTGCAATAATTCGCTCCCAGAGTTTGCTTTCCCTAGCGTTTTGCTCTGCTTTTGTTCCCCCGATTAATCAAGGAGTTATGCGATGAAACTGTCTGCCCTTGCCAGCGCCCTGACCCTGGCCCTGCTGTCCCAAGCCGCCTTCGCCGCCCCCGAGGGCACCGCCGCCCAGATGCTCGATCCCGCCAAGGCCGTCGAGCCCGCCAAGGATCCCAAGGCTGCCGTCCAGGCCATGACCGACATGATGGACCCCGCCACCATGATGATCATGATGCAGAAGGGCATCGACCCCGCCACCTACACCAAGATGGCTCAGAGCGGCATGGATCCCAACACCATGAAGGCCTACGCCGGCTTCCTGGATCCCAACATGTACACCAAGTGGATGGCCGCCGGCATGGATCCCAACTTCTACATGGCCGCCATGCAGCCCATGATGAACCCCAACATGTACATGAAGTGGATGATGGCCCCCATGGATCCCCGCATGTGGAACATGGGCATGCAAGCCATGAACCCCAGCCTGTACATGAACTGGATGATGGCCCCCATGAACCCCGCCAACATGAACCTGATGATGGCCCCCATGAACCCCAACCTGTATACCGGCTGGATGGGTGCTGCCATGGATCCTAAGACCTACGGCAGCTGGGGTAGCTGGATGGCCCCGATGACCGCCCCCGTCGCCGGCGCTGCTCCCGCCTATGCCTGGCCCGCCCCGGCTGCCGGCACTGCCGCTCCCGCTGGCACCTTCAACTTCTTTGATCCGAATGCCTGGACCCAGATGATGACGGCTCCGTTCGGCATGGTTCCCTACGGTACCGCCCCGGCTGCCCAGCCGGCTGCACAGTAAACCGGTTCCAGTGCTAACAAAAAACGGCTGCCGTGGCAGCCGTTCAGGCTGCTGACGAACCCCGTCTTTTTGGCGGGGTTTCGTTTTTAGGGGGTTCGTTCAGGCGAAGGCAGAACTGGGCCGAATGGTTCGGATCCTGCAGGCAACCGCGGTGTATCGCGCCCAGAGGCGGCCCAAGGGCGACATGGTTGCGTTAAATCGCCCCAGAAGGCGCAATAACGCCTGCGCCAGCAGGCGGGCGATCTTCTTCATGTTCTGGCAGGCCGCCGCCAGAAGACACTGGCCCTTGACCCTAGCCAATCCCCGGAATCGGGCGTAACGATGCCCATGCAGTTCCTTCGCATCGGCGAAGCTGCGTTCCACCGTCTCCTTGCGTCGGGCATACAGGCGCTTGCCCCGCTCCTCCAGTCGATGGGCGTCCACCGCTTCCTTGTGGCCCTCCCACACATGACGGACGACGACCTTGATGCCGTTGGCGCTGCGGGTGCATTGCCCCTTCATCGGACAGCCCGCGCACTGGCCGGGTGAAGAAGCATATTCCCGGTAGCCGTGACGGTTGGTGGTGCGGTAGGGGAGCAACTCGCCTTGGGGGCAGACATAGACATCCCGCTCAGGGTCGTAGGCATAGTCCCGTTTGTAGAAGTAGCCCTCCCGGTGATGGGGGCGGCGATAGCCGATCACGCCGTAGATGTCGCGCGCTTCCAGCCCGCGACAGATGGCGGGCGTGAAGTAACCGGCATCCAGGCCCACCGCGGCCACCTCGAATCCAAAGCGTTGCCGCATCCGGTCCAGTCGCCCGAGGTAGGGCACGCTGTCATGCAGGCTGGCAGGCGTGACGTGGATGTCCGTGATCAGCGCGTGCAGGCCATCGACCGTGCGGTGGTCGAGATAAAAGAAGCCGGTGGGCTTGCCATCCCGGACCATGTAGCCCGCTTCCGGGTCGGTGGGGCTGACCTTGATTTCCTTGGCCGGGGGAACCCTGTCGTCAGGGGGCAAGGGGGCCTTGCCATGGGCAGACCGGTCTTCCTGAATGGCCGACTCCAGGTCGGCAAGATAGTCCAACGGGGTTTGCTCCACCACGTGGAGCTGGTGCTTGTGCTTGTTGGCGTTGGCCTTGAGGTGGGTGCTGTCGGTGTAGAACACCTGGCCGCCGATCAGGCCTTGTTCAATGGCTTGTTCGACGATGCGGTCGAAGATGACCTGCTCGATGTCGGTGCCGGCAAAGCGCCGGCGCCGGTTCTGCGAGAAGGTGGAGGCGTCAATCACCTTGTCGGTGAGCCGCATGCCGAGAAACCAGCGATAGGCGACGTTGACCTGGATCTCCCGCACCAGTTGCCGTTCCGAACGGATGCCGAACAGGTAGCCGATGAACAGCATCTTGAACAGCCGTTCCGGGTCCAGCGCCGGGCGGCCGTTGTCCGCACAGTAGAGGTGGGCGGTCTCTTCCCGGATAAAGTCAAACCGGATATGCCGGTCAATCTGACGCAGCAGGTGGTCCTTCGGGACCAGCTCCTCCAGCGTCACCATTTCCAGTTCCGACTGGATCGGGGTCACAGGCTTCAGCATCCAGTGATGAAAACACAAAGCCCCCAACTTGTGGGGGCTTTGTCAGCAGCCTGAAAGCCCGGCTTGCCGGGCTTTGTTGTTTCTGGGACG
>SBFV01000156.1 GCA_006227775.1 Gammaproteobacteria bacterium
ATACCGTACCTGCCACTGGCCGCGGGCCGGAGTGACCGGCGTTAGCCACTTCCGCCAGCACGCGCCCGGCCCCTTGGTTCAGGCTCAGCCGTTCGCGCTTGGCCGCCTTGATCGCCGCGGCATGAATGGCCGGATCGACGCGCAGCATCAGCTTGCCGCTGGCGGGCTCCCATGGGGCAGAGGACCCCGTCTTCGCGGACCGCATGCTCAGTTCCGAGGGTAACAGGAGGGTCGCCTGACGCAAGGCGTTGCCCCGCTGGCCTGGCCCGCCAGCCAGGGTCGTTCCGGCATCAAGACCTTCCAGGTCAATCCCACGGGGATGGTTTACAAGCGGGACTTGGAAGAGAATACTGCCGCCCTCGCCGCGACCATCAACGCCTTGAATCTGGTAGAAGGCTGGCGGGCTGCCGTGGATTGATCTCCTGGTCCCGAGCGCGCCGCCGCTCCGGCCCATCCAGGCGCGCCCGAGACCCTGGTAGTGATATTCCCGACCCCCGAACCCCCCGTTTTCGGAGCAGCCTATGCCGATCCCGCACCCAAGCTCACGCCGGTCCCTCCGCCGTCTTTTTCTTGTCTCTCTGGTCTGGTTCCTGGCCTTGGGTACCGCCATGGCCGCCGAGCCGGAACCCGAGTCCGGGCAGATCAAGGTCCATCAGGGCGAGCCCGCCCCTCTGACCTTCTGGAACCGGGAGATTGCGATCTTGCGCGCCGAGATCCAGGGCATCTCGCCCGCCGAGCGGGTAGGGCGTATCGAGGACAAGATCGCCCATATTCTGGAGGCCAAGCCGGGGGACAAGGCACAGGCGGTCCCGGGGACCTTAGCCAATCTCACCGGCTACTGGATACAGATTGACGGTGTCCAGACCTTTGGACTGGTGCCCGAGGATGCGGATGGCATGACGGGCGAAACCCTGGAAGATCATGTGGCGCGGACGGTCGCCGCGCTGCAGGAGGCACTCGACGCACGCCGCGAGCAGCGCAGTCCGGCCCTGATCCTGGAGGGGGTGGGGTTGGCGGTGGTGGCCACGGTGCTGCTGGTGGTGCTGATCTGGGGTGTGGCCAGGCTCCATGCCCGCGCCCTACGGCGTCAAAGTCTGCTGGCGCCGGCCCTGATCAAGTCCGGCGGGCTGCAACTGGCCCCCATCTTCGGCTACGTGGAGCGTGCCGCGATCAAGGGGACCAGCTTCGGTCTGGTGGCGATCGCCCTCTATCTCTGGCTGACCTTTATCTTTAGCCGGTTCCCCTTTTCGCGGCCCTGGGGCGATAAGCTGGCCGGTTTTTTCCTGGATATGCTCGCCCATTTCGCCGAGGGGGCGCTCCATGCGCTCCCGGGGCTGTTCACGGTGCTGGTGATCTTTGTCCTCACCCGGATCATCGTTCGGGCGGTGGATGGCTTCTACCAGACCGTGGAGCGCGGTGCCATGTCCGTGTCCTGGCTGCAAGCGGACACGGCCAAGGCGACCCGCCGGCTAACCGTCGTGCTGATCTGGATTTTCGCGGTGACCGTCGCCTATCCCTACATCCCGGGTTCGGATTCGGAGGCCTTCAAGGGAATCAGCGTCTTTGTGGGCCTGATGGTATCCCTTGGCTCCGCCGGGCTGGTGAATCAGGTCATGAGTGGCCTGGTGGTGGCCTATAGCCGGGCGCTCAAGGCCGGGGAGTTCGTGCAGTTGGGTAACACCCTGGGGACGGTGAGCGAGGTCAATATCCTGTCGACCAAGGTGATTACCCCCAAGCGCGAGACCGTCACCGTGCCGAACGCGGTGCTGGTGAGCTCGCCCATCACCAATTATTCCCGTCTGGCCGACGAGCGCGGGGCCATCGTCGGCACCAAGGTCACCATTGGTTACGACACCCCCTGGCGCCAGGTCCATGCCATGCTGACCCTCGCCGCCCAGCGCGCCTCCCTGGTGCGCCAGGAGCCGGCGCCCTTCGTCATGCAGCGGGCCTTGGCGGATTTCTACCCCGAGTACGAGCTGATCGTGCATGTCGACCGGCCGGAGCAAAGGGGACTGGTCCTGTCGGAGTTGCATGCCCACATCCAGGACGTCTTCAATGAGTATGGCGTGCAGATCATGTCCCCCAACTTCGTCAACCAGCCCGAACAGAAGGTGTGGGTGGCCAAGGGGGACTGGTACGCAGCCCCGGCGGAGGCCACGGACCGGGTCAGGTTTGAGGATGCCTAGAGGATGTGCCGCCGGCTCCCTTTCTGCGGGGATGATCGTCTTGGGGCCTGATCAGAAGCCCGGCGGTTGCTTTTTCCAGGGAAAGCCCCTGACCGCCATCTCGTAGCCGGTATGGTAGAGGGCCCGCATAAAGTCGGGGTCAAAGTCCTCGGGGTGCGGGGCATTGAAGCTGGCGGGGACATAGGCCAGATTGAAGTCCACCCCATCACGCTGAGTGGTCAGATAGATACGATAGAGGTCGCCAATGCCTTGGGTGTGGATGAGGGAGGAAATGGCCCGTCCGGCGATACTCATGGTCCGGCGCTCGACCTGGGCCCACTCGGGGTCGAGGCGGGCGTTGCGGATCACATAGACCCTGCGCTCGCGGTTGATCCCCTGCTGTCTGCCAAGCTCCTTCAGGTTCAGCTTGGGCGGATAGACGAAGACTTGCGACATGGTGCCGCCATCCACGTGCATCTCCTGGTAGGGCTGGCCCTGGACCTCGACGTCGATGAGCACTGGCGGGAAGGCGCCCGGGATGGCGGCGGAAGCGATCATGATGGAGCGGAACAGGGGCAGCGCCTTGGGATCGCGACTGGCGGCGATCCGCGTCATGTTCCAGAGCACCGCTTGGCGTGCATCCAGATCCACGGTACCGACCACCAGCAAGCGGCCCTTCTCGTATTCGCGGGCAATGGCGTCGAGCAGCGCCTGGTCCACCTCCATCTCGATGAGTCGCCAGAGGGGGGCGTTGTCCGCCAGGGCATCGTTGGTGAGGGCGGCGAGCAGAGGCCGCCGCGTCACGATGTCAGCGGGGGAAATGTTGGTATAGAGGCGCTTAAGTTGGTCATCGTAGGCGGAACCGAGAAAGGCGAAGGGGGCGATGAGGGCGCCGGTGCTGATACCGGTCACCAGCTTGAATTCCGGCCGGTCGCCGGCGGCCGTCCAGCCATTCAGGAGCCCCGTGCCGAAGGCCCCGTTGTCACCGCCGCCGGATATGGCCAGGAAGGCCGCCGGTGGCAGGGGTCCGCGGTGTCCGCTGGCGGCGAGATAGGCCAGCTCGCGCCGCAGGGAAGCGATACTCTCGCGCTCGATGGCCTCGTTGTCGATGCCGATGCGGTATCGCACCTCTTCCAGTCCCGGGATGGTGGCCTGGGCGGTCATCGTCGGGGGTACCGCCGCCTCGCGCACCGGCCCCGCGCATCCTTGGGCGAGTAGCAACAGCACCGTGGCCATGAAGATCAAAACGGGATCAAGTCTGGGTTTCATCCGAGTTGGCCTCTGAATCGTGAGGAGGTTCTTCTCCGCCCTGATGGGCGTCCATTCCGGGGGGATACTCCGCCCGCTAGGCTGGGGCGTTCTGGGCGTCGCTTATCCTATTCGCGTCCGCGGTGCCAGCGCCAGTGGCCCAAACGCAAACTCAGGCTGCTCCCCGCTTCTGCCCCCGTCAGCCACCGGTGGCTCGCACGTTGCCCTTGCACCACCCCTTCTTTCGATGCTAGGTTCCCCCTTGGCCCCAGTCCCGGTGGTCACCGTGCCTGCGCCCTGCGGTTGATTGTCCCCTCCCCCTTGACCCTAGTCCCTGTGGTCGCCGTGCGGTTGGATCGGTCGCCATGCGGTTGGATCGGTCGCCATGCGGCTGGCTTTCCCATCCCCCGCGATCCTGAAATCCATTTACGATGAAGAAGTACCGACTTTTCCCACCCTCCTCCCTGGGGAGGGAAGGCCTCGCGCGATTGCTCGGGGATGCGCTCCAGCGGCCCGCGTTCTGAAGACTCTACATCCAATACGTCATGCAAAATCTAATCAGAAAGTTACAGTCTTACTGGCTGGCGGATGCGAGTTTCATCACCTTGCTGATCATGCTAATTACCGCGGTATTCGTCCTCCCGGTCATCATGGAACTCACTGGTCAGGGGGTACTTTTGTTCAACATACTTTTACTCAGCGTTTTCTTTTCCGGGATATTCTCAACCCGCAGTGTGGGGCTCATTGCCGTTTCCGCCCTTCTGTTTAGCATTCACCTGACGCTGCGACTCATTCGTTTCGGCGAGAACCCGTATTCATTCTTCGTGTTGGAGAATGTCATCGGCATCGCCAATGCGATGGTTTTCATTTATATCAACCTCCGGCTCCTGTTTCGCGACAGGATTGTGAACACTTACCGGATTATCGGAGCGGTTAATGTGTACCTTTTGTTGGCGCTCATGGGGGCGCTGACTTTCGAAGTCATTCATGCCGCTACCGGCGTTTCCATCGGCGGCAATGTCGTGCTGAGTGGGAAGGAAGATGACTATGTCCACTTCATTTACTTCAGCTTGACCTCACTGACTACCGTGGGCTTCGGCGACATCTATGCGGTGAGTGCTTCCGCCAGGATGCTGGCCACTTTTTTATCCACTCTGGGCGTCCTGTTTCCGGCCATCGTCATCGCCCGCCTGGTCGGAATGGCTTCCAGCCGGAGTTGATCGGTAGTGGCCACCTGATTGGCAAGCAACCCCTCCAGCGCCTCCTTTACGCCTCGGACGTGATGAGCACCCTCAGGAGACCTCCCGTCTGATCCCGATCACCTTGTCCACGAACTCAAGGGCGTGATCCCGGCGTCGCATCTCGGCCCTGACCACCGCGCTGGGGATGGGGGTACGGAGGTCCTCCAGGAAAATGCGGGCCATGTGGTCCATGAACTCCGGCTGGTCCTGGTGGTGGATGCGGCAGGGCAGGCGGTAGACCCGCACCCTGGCCCCCGCGATGTGGGCGCCAGTGGGGGAGGGGTGGCTGAAGTCGAGCCGCTCGACCATGCTTAGCTCGACCATGCTTAAGTGGGGGTTCAGGTCGGCGGATGCTGGCTCAGATAGGCCGCCAGATCCGCCTCCGGTATGGGCTTGTTGTAGGCGTAGCCCTGGACCCACTCCACTCCCAGGGCTTCGAGTTCCTCGCGCTCGCCGGCATCCTCCACGCCCTCGCCGATGACGGTCAGGCCCAGGCTGCGGCCCAGGTCGACGATGGAGGCGGTGATGGCGCGGGTGGGGCGGTCGCGGTGGATGCGGGCGACGAAGGCGCGGTCGATCTTGAGGCCGTCCACGGCCAGGTCGCGGACGGCGGAAAGGCCGCACCAGCCGGCGCCGAAGTCGTCGAGGAGGACCCTCACCCCCAGGACCCGCAGGGCCCGCAGCACCTCGTTGGCCGTATCGGGTTTTCGGATGAGGGCATCCTCGGTGACCTCGACGATGAGGCTATGGGGCGGGGCGCCGCTTCGGTCGAGGGTATCCCGGACCTGGTCGAGGAGCCAGGGGGTGACCAGATCCGGGGAGACGTTGACGGTCACGGCATGGCCCTGTCCCAGGCGGTGGATGGCGGCGACGGCGCGGTTCAGGACCAGTTGGGTCAGGGGCACCATGAGCCCGGCGTGCTCGATCTCCCCCAGGAACTGGCCGGGGGGCACCAGGGCACCGTCCTGGCGCCAGCGTACCAGGGCCTCCATGGCCAGGAGGGCGCCGTTGTCGATGCGGACGATGGGCTGATAGTGCAGCTCGAAGGCCGCGCCGCCGGCCTTGAGATCAGAGCGCAGGCTGGCGCGCATGCGTAGCCGCTGGACGGAGCTGGGGGCCTCCTGACCGCTGTAGGCGCGGATCAAGCCCGGTCCCTCCCGCTTGGCGTAGTGCATGGCCAGATTCGCCTCCTTGAGAAGTGGACCGATGGCGGGTACCGGGTCGAGGGTGGCGCTCAGCCCCATGCAGGCGGTCAGGGGCACGGGGACGCCGTCGATCTCGAAGGGTTTCTCCAGGGCCGCTTGCAACCGCTCGGCCCCGGCGAAGCCCTGGCTGGGGTCCGAAAGGCGCATCAGGACCGCGAATTCGTCGCCTTCCAGGCGCGCCAGGACGTCACCTGGCAGCAGGCAGCCGCCGAGTCGCTCGGCGGTCATGGTGAGCAGGCGATCCCCCCGCTCATGGCTCAGGCTGGCGTTCACGTCCCCGAAACGATCCAGGCCCAGGACGATCAGGGACCAGCCGGTGGGGGAGGCGAGGCTTTTGCCCGACAACTCCGGCAGGGCATGGAGGGCATGGCGGTTGGGCAAACCGGTCAGATCGTCGGTGAAGGCCCGGCGCCGTTGTTCCTGGGCTTCGGCGGCGTCGCGGATGGCGACATTCAGCCGTAGGAGCGACAGGACCAGGGTGGCCAGCGCCGCGTAACGGGCGAAGTCACCAAAGGGACCCTCCGGGCCCCAGCCCAGGGCCAGGCCCGAGACCATGACCGCCAGGGATGCCGGCACTATGCCCCGCAGGGACTGGACCTGGGGGGCATGCATGGTCTCCAGACCGAGGATGGCCGCCCCCGCCAGGCAGAGCGCGCTCACCAGCCAGCCGAGATCCAACCAGGTGCCTTCGACATAGGCGTCGTAGGACGACAGGATCCAGTAGAGGATGTCCGCCAGGGCGAAGGCGAGGAAACCCGCGGCGATCAGCCACCACCCCGGCGCAACGTCGAACCGTTGAACATAGACGAGCAGGATGGCCAGGACCACCAGGACCAGATCCCCCGTGACATAGAGGCCCTCGACGATCAGGGAATCCTCCCCCCCGCTGGCGTTGGCCCCAGGCAGCCAATCCTGGATGAGGACCGCCAGCACCACCAGGAGACCGCCGCTGACGACCAGGGCATCCAGTAGGTTACGATCGCGGCGGGGGACCTTGCCCATCAGCCGCCACAGGGCCAGGACCTGGACCGGATAAAAGGCCAGCCACAATACATCCTCCAGGGGCAGCCCGACCGCCTCCGCTTCCGACCGCGTCCGACCCACGAGGGCCCACCAGACCTCGCCGGAGGCATAGAGGATCATGCCCGTGGCGAGCAGTGCCCAGCCGGTGCCCAGGGGGCCACCCAGGAGGGCGCGCGGAACCACGGTCAGTGCCCCCAGCAGGATCACGCCCGTGTAGGCCACCCCGTCGATCCAGGGCAGATAGACGTCCGGCGTCCGCCAGAACAGGGCACTGGCGAAGATCAGCGCCAGGGGGACGGCGATGGCGAACGTCAGCCGCATGAGGAGGAGCGCGGTGGTTTCGTTTCTCATGGGTCCCTCACTCCAGTGCTGGGCAACCAGCCGTTAACCGGCGGAGCGGGGTGGTTTCGTTCCTCATAAGCCACCTTTTGATTATCAACTGGGGCGGGACGTCCATCTCCCGCAAGGCGGTGCTCCAGCGCGGATGTTCGGGGTGCCGCGGCGCGAGGGGGCTGGCCCTCCGGCCAGGCCAGGCGTTTCAGCACCACCCCGACGGCGAAGAGGCCCGCCGTGGCGGTGACATGGGTCGCGGAGCCCAGACCACCGCAGTTGAGATGGGAGGGGTGACCCCCGATCGAGCAATGATCCGCCCCCGGCGCCGCCAGGATGCTGTCCTCCGTGGAATAGACCGCCGGGACGCCGAAGCGGCGGCCCGGGTCCCGGGGGAAGCCGAAGCGCTGGCGCAGTTCCTTGCGCGTCCGGGCCAGGAGCCGGTCCTTCTCCGCCCGGCTCAGGTCGGCGATGCCAAACTTGGTGGGGTCCACCTTGCCCCCGGCCCCACCCACGGTGACGATCAGGATCTTGCGCCGCCGGCAGCCGGCGATCAGCAGGGCCTTCTCCCGGTAGTTGTCGATGCAGTCGATGACGGCATCGAAGCCCTGGTCAAGGAGGGCGTCGGCGTTGTCGGCGGTGAAGAAGTCGTCCACCAGGTCCAGCGTGCAGTCGGGATTGATCTCCGCAATCCGTTCCGCCAGGACCCGAACCTTGGCCTGGCCAAGGGTCGCCGTCAGGGCGACGAGCTGGCGGTTGATGTTGGACTCGGCCACATGGTCCAGGTCCACCAGGGTCAGATGCCCCAGGCCGCTGCGCGCCAGGGCCTCCACCACCCAGGAGCCGACGCCGCCGACCCCGATAACGGCGACGTGCGCCTGGCGCAGACGTTCCAGCCCCTCGCGGCCATACAGGGCGGCGATGCCGCCGAAGCGGCGGTCAACGTCCATCTGGCGGCTGGAATTCATGCAGGCTCCTGTCGGAGGGGTTCATGGTTGCTAAGTCTAACTGGAGAGTCGCCAGCGTGCGCCGATTGCTTGTCGTCATGAAATGACCTGGTCCATCCTCTGCCGATGGCATCCACGGCCTGATGGCTGGGAGGTTCCCTTCCTGGCGGGGAGTTTCAGATCCTGGCGTGGAGGTGCAGAATCGCCGCCTTAGCTCCGCCCGACCAATAACCGCCGGGCCGCGGGTATACAATCGCGCCTCGATGGCCGAGCCGGATCGGCTCCGCCGCTCACCTACATTGCGCCGTCGTCATGAACCAGAAGTCACCTTCTGCCTACAACGCCTGGATCCTCGGCCGGGAGGAGATCAACCCGCAACTCCTGATCTTGCGCGTCCAGCCTGATGGCACCCTCTTTGACTTCAAGCCGGGCCAGTTCGCCGTCCTGGGCCTGCTGGGTGGCGCGCCCCGGGTGGACGAGGCGGCACCGGAAGAGACGCCTCCCACCGCGGACAAGCTCATCCGCCGCGCCTACAGCATCTCCTCGGCCAGCATCGAGCGCCGCTACGCCGAGTTCATCATCACCCTGGTGAGCAGCGGTGAGCTGACCCCCCGGCTCTTCGCCCTGCGGGAGGGCGACCGCCTGTTCCTCGGACCCAAGGCCAGCGGGGTCTTCACCCTCGACCGGGTACCGCCGAGCAAGGCGGTGATCCTCGTCGCCACCGGCACCGGCCTGGCGCCCTACGTCTCCATGCTCCGGACCCTGGCGTTGCGGGACCGGGAACGACGCTTCGTCGTCCTCCACGGCGCCCGCTATAGCTGGGATCTGGGCTACCGCACCGAGCTGGAGAGTCTGGCGCGGCTCTGTCCCCACTTTACCTACATCCCCAGCATCACCCGCGCCGACCAGGACCCCCGTTTCGTGGGCTACACCGGTCGTATCCAGACTCTGCTGGCGGAGGGGGTGGTGGAGCTTGAGTCCGGCCTGGCCCTCGACCCGGAACAGGCCGAGGTCTTTCTCTGCGGCAATCCCGCCATGCTGGCCGCCGTCCAGGGGCTCCTCGAAGTCCGAGGTTATGAGGTCGGGTCTGGGAAGGAGCCGGGGACCTTGCACCTGGAAAAGTACTGGTAGCGCGTGCCGGTTGTTGAACGATTCCTGAGGCCAAAGACCAGGGCCCATGAATACGGCGCTGCTACTCCTGCCGGACTTCGCCCTCATCCTGCTGGGTGCCGCCATCCGGCGATGGATGAACCTCGGGGAGCACTTCTGGCTCGGGCTGGAAAAACTGGTCTATTTCGTCCTCTTTCCCGCCCTGCTGATCAACGCCCTCCTGCGCACTCGCCTGGATCTGGCCACGGCCCTACCCTTGATCGCCACGGCTTACCTGGCCATGGCCG
The DNA here is from genome assembly GCA_006227775.1 of Gammaproteobacteria bacterium. Taxonomy (GTDB): domain Bacteria; phylum Pseudomonadota; class Gammaproteobacteria; order Chromatiales; family Chromatiaceae; genus M0108. Next base: position 9,557 of record SBFV01000156.1, read on the forward strand.
GCGGCATGGCCCTGGGCCTGGTGCCGCGGTTCCTGAGCCAGGTGCCGCCCCTCACCTTCGCCTCGGTCTTCCAGTGCGGCTTCCGTTACAACTCCTATATCGGTCTGGCGGTAGCCGGCCAGTTGTTCGGTCATGCCGGTATCGCCACCATGGGACTGGTCGTGGGGGCCGGGGTGCCCCTCGCCAATCTGGTTTCCGTCTGGATGCTGGCGCGTCATGGCCAGTTGGGCCTGGGGCGGGAACTCATCCGCAACCCCCTGATCCTGGCGACCCTGACCGGATTCCTGCTCAATCTGGGGGGCTTGGAGCCGCCGGCCCCCCTCCTGGCCCTGCTGGGACGCCTCGCGGATGCCTCCATCGCCCTGGGGCTGGTCGCCGTCGGCGCCGCCCTGCGGCTGAAGCGAGTCCCGGGGGGGCGGGGGCTGGCGCTCTGGTTTCTGGCGGTGAAGCTGCTTGCCTTGCCCTCCCTGGCCCTCGCCCTTGGCGCCTGGCTGGGGTTGAGCGGACTGGCGTACCAGGTGGTCGTCCTGTTCGCGGCCCTCCCCGCCGCCACCTCGGCCTACATCCTCGCCGTGCGGATGGGCGGTGATGGCCCCAGCGTGGCCTGGCTGATCTCGGCCAGTACGCTCGCCTCCATGGTTACCCTGCCCCTCTGGGCCGCCTGGCTGAGCCGGGGCTAGGGGGAGTGCTTTCCACCCGGGAGGTTCAGGCAGTGGGAGGGGGCGAACCCTCCCGGGGGAGGGCGAGATCGGCCCGGTCGGGGATGGCTTCCCCCCGGCCGAATTCCCGCCACTCGGCGCCGATCAGGGCCTGGATGGGGCGGTAGCGATCCTTGTAGGCCATTTTCGCGCAGTCGCGAATCCAGTAGCCGAGGTAGAGGTACCTGAGCCCCAGGCGGCGGGCGAGGGCGATCTGGCTGAGGATGGCGTAGACCCCCGGGGCTCGCGTCTGCTGCGCCGGGTCGAAGCAGGTATAGACGGCGGACAGGGCCCGGGGCAGGTGATCGGTGATGGCCAGAGCGACCAGGCGCTCGCCCTGGCGGAATTCCAGCAGGCGGGTCTCGCCGCCCCAGGGCTGGATGAGAAAGTCCCGGTAGCTTTCCGGGGTCAGTTGCTCGGTCATGCCCCCGTCCGGATGGCGGTGGCGCAGGTAGGCGGCGTAGAGAGCGAAATGTTCGGGCTGGAAGATCGCGGGGCGATCGTAAAGGCGGAGGTCGAGGTTGCGGTCGAGGTTGCGCCGTTGGGATCGATTGGGGACGAAGCGGCGCGCGTCCAGTCGCACGGGGACGCAGGACTGGCAATGGCCACAGGCGGGACGGTAGATGAAGCGCCCGGCGCGCCGAAAACCCCGGGCCAGCAGGGCCTCGTAGCTTTCCCCCGTCATGGGGGCGTAGGGG
>SBFV01000294.1 GCA_006227775.1 Gammaproteobacteria bacterium
CCGCCCATGCCACCCAGCGGCTTGAGGATCAGGTCGCCCTGCTCATCGAGGAAGATGCGCAGTTCGGCCTGGGAACGGGTCACCCGGCTCGGCGGGCAGCAGTCGGGGAATTCCAGGGCGAACAGTTTTTCGTTGGCGTCGCGCAGGGCCTGGGGGGCGTTGATCACCAGGGCGCCGCGGCCGACGGCGCCGTATCGGGCCCGGTCGAGGATCTGGGTGGCGTAGAGAAATTCGGTGTCGAAGGGCGGGTCCTTGCGCATCAGGATGAGGTCCAGCTCATCCAGGGGGCGTTCGGCCTCCCCCCAGAATTGATACCACCCGCTTGGGTCGTCCCGCACCGAGAGTTCGCGCATCCGCCCCCAGGCACGGGGACCCCGCAGGAAAAGGTCGTCCAGGGTCAGGTACTGGAGACGCCAGCCCCGGCATTGGGCGGCCAGCAGCATGGCAAAGCTGCTGTCTTTCGCGATCTTGATGGACCCGATGGGGTCCATGACAATGCCGACCTCCGGTTTCATGGGCCCATCTTAGCGCAGGGTGGTCAGGGCTGTAAGCCGTCAAATGAAGGGGTTCATCGGCCCCTGGCGAAGGCGGACGTCCGCCGCGAAGGGGGGGTGGCGGCAGTGGTGGAAAAACGGGCAATGGGAGCCGGGTGTCAGGTGGCTGGCTGGCCCTGCCCGGGCGATCAATCCCGCAGATCCCCCCACTGACTCTGGGCGATGGCTAGCGCGACCAGGGGGGCGGTCTCGGTGCGCAGGATGCGGGGCCCGAGGCGGACGCCGGCGAAGCCGGCCCGGTAGGCGCGCTCGCGCTCGGCGGGTGACAGGCCGCCTTCCGGGCCGATCAGAATGGTCAGGGCCGGACCCGGCGGGGGCAGGTCGGTCAGGGGCAGGTCAGCGCTTGGGTCAAGGAGCAAAGGGCGGGGATGCCCCTTGGTCAGCCAGGACTCCAAGGTTTCGGCCGGGTGCAGTCGGGGAAGGCGACGACGGCCGCTTTGCTCGCATGCGGCAATGACGACACCCTGCCAATGCTCCAGCCGTTTGGTCAGACGCTCACCGTCCAGTCGCACCACGGCGCGTCCCGCGAAAAGGGGCGTGACCTCGGCGACGCCCAGTTCCACCGCTTTCTGCAGGGCGAAGTCCATGCGCTCGCCCTTGGAAATGCCCAGGCCCAGATGGACCTGGAGCGGCAATGGCGGTTCGGGGGGGCCAGGTTCTCCCAGCCGCGCCTCGACCCGGTAACGGTTGGCGCCGAGGATCACGGCGGGATAATCCCGGCCCTCGCCGTTGAAGAGCATCAGACCGTCTCCGCCGCGCAGGCGCAGGACCTGGACCAGATGCAGGACCGCGGGCGGGGGCAGGGAGAGGACGTTGCCGGCCTCCAAGTCCAGGTCCACGTAGACGCGGGGTTGGCGCATCATGGGCGGCCTCCCTCGCCGAAGGGGGAGTTCCCCAGCAGGGCCAGGGTCTCGGCGGCGATCTCGCTGACCTCGTCATCGTCGTCGTCCAGCAGCCGGCGCACGCAGGGGATGACGGTGGGGTCGCCGATGAGGCCCAGGTAGTGACAGGCGTCGGCGCGGGTCTGGGGTTGGCAGGAGAGGGTGAGGGTCTCCAGGGTCGGGATGGCCGCGCGGGCCAGGGGTCTGCCGGCCAGGTCCTCCATCAGGGCGCCGATCCCGATGCGGGTTGCCAGGGGGGTGTCGGGCTCGGCCAGGAGTCCCAGGAGGCCCGCCAGGCGTTCGGGGTGGGCCTCGATCAGGACCTTGGCCTCCTCGAAACGCCGATGATCGAGCAGATAGGCGAGATAGGCCGGCCAGCCACCTCCACTGGCCGCCGCCTTGGCCCATTCCGCCAGTTCTCCCGCCGACAGGGCGCCCTCGAAGCGAAAGGGGCCTAGTTCGATCTGGGGCAGGGTCCGCCTATCCATTTTGGGCGCTTTACCCGCCGTGACAAGGAGATTGATAATTTCCAAGCGGTCTATCTGTCCGGTTTTGACCAGTCTGGTCAAGCCCTCGATGGCCGTCGCGCAATGGGCGCAGCCGGTCGCGATCAACAGGCGTGCACTGGGTACCCTGTCAGCGTTCATGCTCGTCTCGTGGACGGTTGGTTGAAGGGCCCCGCGGCCGCCGCCCTGTTGGCGTGGATTCGGGCCCAGTCATCAGCCCTCTCTGCTCCTTTCGGGGGGTGGGAGGTTGGCGCGGTCCACCTGGTCATAAAAAAAAGGCTGATAAAGTCAATTTATGGCAAAGGTGGCAAAACTGGTTTGACACCTGTCCTTGACCCTTCCTAATCTAACGATTATGCGCCATCGGGTCGGAAGGGCAGGCGGAATCTTCCGTCTTACCGCCAAGATCAGGACCGACGATATGGCGCTGAGTCGAGGAAGATTCAAGCAAAACGTGTCGATGCCGCCCATTCGCGACTCGGATGGCGGGTCATGCGTCTTCGCCGCTACCGGCGATCTTCGGTGCTGTATAACGCTAGGAGAAAGAACACCATGCCAACTTTTGTGCGTACTGATAAGTGCGATGGCTGCAAGGGCCAGGACAAGACCGCTTGCATGTACATCTGCCCCCACGACCTGATGAAGCTCGATCGTGACGGGTCCGAGACTGGCCATGCCATGAAGTCCTACAACCAGGAACCCGAGCAGTGCTGGGAGTGCTACTCCTGCGTCAAGATCTGCCCGCAGCAGGCCATCGAGGCACGTCACTACGCCGACATCGTGCCTTTGGGTGGCTCGGTCCAGCCCCTGCGCGGGTCCGACTCCATCATGTGGACCATCAAGTTCCGCAACGGCACCCTCAAGCGCTTCAAGTTCCCCATCCGTACCACCCCGGAAGGCTCCATCGATCCTTACGGCGGCAAGCCCACGGCATCCCTGGGCAACATCACCGCGATCGGTTTCTTCACCGGCACCGCCGAAGGTGGCGTGACCAAGGGTTATCGCTCTGGCAACCCCGCCGAACTGATCCGCAAGTAAGTATCGAGAGAGAGGTAGAGAAATGGCTGGTGAATTTGGCAATCCGGAAATCGTCCAGGAAGAAGTTGACATCCTGCTGATCGGCGGCGGCATGGCCTGCTGCGGCGCGGGCTACGAAATCATGCAATGGGCCGAGGCCGCCAAGAAAGAGGCGGGCGTGGACCTCAAGATCAAGCTGGTCGACAAGGCCGCCATGGACCGCTCCGGTGCCGTGGCCCAGGGCCTGTCCGCCATCAACACCTATATCGGCTCCGAGCAGGACCCCGCCGACTATGCCCGCATGGTCTCCAACGACCTGATGGGCATCACCCGCGACGACCTGGCCTATGACCTGGGCCGTCACGTTGACGATTCCGTGCACCTGTTCGAGGAGTGGGGCCTGCCGATCTGGAAGACCGACGAGAACGGCGAGCGCCACGACGGCTCCAAGGGCATGCCCGCCCTGAAGGACGGTGGCAAGCCCGTCCGCTCCGGCAAGTGGCAGATCATGATCAACGGCGAGTCCTACAAGTGGATCGTCGCCGAGGCCGCCAAGAAGGTCCTGGGCTCCGACCGCATCCAGGAGCGCGTCTTCATCGTCAAGCTGGTCAACGACAAGAACGACAAGAACCGCATCGCCGGCGCCGTCGGCTTCTCCGTCCGCGACCACAAGCTGTTCGTCTACAAGGCCAAGGCCATCCTGCTGGCCGCCGGTGGCTGCGTCAACATCTTCCGTCCCCGCTCCGTGGGTGAGGGCACGGGCCGCGCCTGGTATCCGGTATGGAACGCCGGCTCCACCTACGCCATGGCCGCCGAGGCCGGCGCCGAGCTGACCATGATGGAAAACCGCTTCGTGCCCGCCCGCTTCAAGGACGGTTACGGCCCGGTCGGTGCCTGGTTCCTGCTCTTCAAGGCCCAGGCCACCAATGCCTATGGCGAAGTCTACATGCAGAAGAACAAGGAGCTGCTGAACGACTATCCGCCCTACGGCCAGGCCGCCGTGCCCGCCTCCTGCCTGCGCAACCACCTCATGCTGAAGGAGATGAAGGAAGGTCGCGGTCCCATCTACATGGACACCGTCACCGCCCTCGCCA
>SBFV01000042.1 GCA_006227775.1 Gammaproteobacteria bacterium
TCCCTTCATGGGTGCGCAGTCCGAAGCCTTGCCGGGGGATGGTTACTGAAGCGGCACCGACGATCGATCTTGCCGATGATCCGGGCACGGTGCGCTGGGTTGCCAATCCTTCACCACCTTCGCCAGCAGGGCCGCCAGTTCGGCCTCGTCCCCCCGCGCCAGGGCTTCCGGCAGGGCCAGTAGCGCGGCGTGTAGCGTGGCTTGTAGCGTGGCGGAGGCGGCATCGCTTTCCATGGTGGCATCGCCCTTTGTGTCCATCACCGGCCTGGCCACGCGGATCTTGGGATGGGGCGTCGGCGCATAGGCTTCGGTCTCGTAGAACAGCTCCTCGTATAGCTTCTCCCCCGGGCGCAGGCCGGTGTACTGGATGCGGATATCCCGCCCAGGCTCCCGCCCGGCCAGGCGGATCATCTGCTCCGCCAGGTAGCGGATTTTGACCGGCTCGCCCATATCCAGGACGAAGGTCTCCCCGCCCTGGCCGATGACCGCCGCTTGCATGATCAACTGACAGGCCTCGGGTATGGTCATGAAAAAGCGCTCGATCTCCGGATGGGTCACGGTCACCGGCCCGCCACGCTCGATCTGGCGTTGAAAGCGCGGCACCACGCTGCCCGCCGAGCCCAGTACATTGCCAAAGCGTACCGTCAGAAAGCGGCAGGGTGAGCGCTGGCCCAGGTCCTGGCAGATCAGTTCCGCGAAGCGCTTGGTGGCCCCCATGACATTGGAGGGGTTCACCGCCTTGTCGGTGGAAATGAGGACAAAACGCTCGCAACTCCAGCGCGCCGCCGCCTCCGCCATGACCTGGGTGCCGAGTACGTTGTTGTGCAAGGCCGCGCCAATCTGGTCCTCAAGTAGCGGCACATGTTTATAAGCGGCGGCGTGGAAGACCAGGTCGGGGCGCAGGCGCGCGAACAAGGCGTCGACCTTGGCGGCCTCGGTCACGTCCAGCAGGTAGCGACGCAGTAATCCCCCCTCTCCCCAGTCCTCCCCCACGAGGGGGGCGGAGGGATGGTCCGTCGCGGGGGGGGATGGCATCGGGTCACTCGCCTTGCGGAAAGGCGAATGGTTTCTCGCCGGGGTGGAGGGGCTAGGGGTGCTGCTGACCCATCCCGGTTGGGGGGGGAGGGCCATCGGCGGGGTGGTGGATTCCGCCAGCTCCATCTCGATCTGGTAGAGATTGAATTCTCCCTGGTCCACCAGGATCAGTTGCCGCGGGTGGCAGCGCCAGATCTGCCGGCATAACTCGGCGCCGATCGATCCCCCGGCGCCGCTGACCAGCACCACCTTGTCCGCCAGGCCCCGACGGATAGCCTCCCAGTCCAGGGTCACCGGGTCCCGGCCCAGCAGGTCCTCCAGGGACACCGGCCGCAACTGGTTCACCGCTACCTGGCCCGCCATCAACTCCCGCACCTGCGGCACGGTGCGGAAGGGCTTGCCCGCCGCCTCGCACAGACCTACCAGGCGCTGCATCTCCCGCGCGGAGGCACTGGGCACCGCCAGTAGGATCAGATCGATGCCGAAAACGTCCGCCAGTTGGGGAATATCCGCGCAGGTACCGCGGATCGGCACTCCATGGACCACGCCCCCCTGACGGCGGGGCTTGTCATCGGCGAAGGCCACCGGCACGTAGCCCGCCTGGCGATCCCGCAGCAGGTCCCGTACCAGCATCTCCCCCGCCCGGCCGGCGCCCACGATCAGCACCCGCTGCCCCTGGCCGAAGTCAAGCCGCCGATCCTTCAGCCAACGGTAGAACAGCCGCGGCCCCGCCAGCAGCAGGACCTGAAAGATGACGAACAGTAGGGGCAGGGAGCGCGGCACGAAGGCCATGCGGTTGAAAACGAACAGCAGAAACAGCAGCAGGGTGGTCCCCGTCGCCACCGCCTGCCCGATCCGCACCAGGTCGGTCAGGGAGGCGAAGCGCCAGACGCTGCGGTAGAGGCCGAAGGCCCAGAAGCAGGCCCCCATAACCAGTACCACCAGGGGCAGCATATCCACCGCCGCATCCAGGAACTCCGGCGGGATATAGGCCAGGTTGAAGCGCACCCAGTAGGTCAGCCCCCAGGCCAGGGGGACCATCGCCAGGTCGTGCGCGAAGACCAGCAGCCGGGAACGGATGCGCTGGAACCAAGGGGTCATTTTGGATTAGAGAAACGACATCAGGAAAACCATCAGCCTACCATCCTTGGCCCGGGTTTCGGAATCCCAGAGGGGCGGGTGGCGCTGAGGCGGTGCTTGTTAGTGCTATGATTTGGCCAGCCAACAACCACTCGGAGCCTTTCATGAAGAAGATCGAAGCCATTATCAAGCCCTTCAAGCTCGACGACGTCCGCGAGGCCCTCTCCGCCGCGGGTATCACCGGCATGACCGCCATCGAGGTCAAGGGTTTTGGGCGCCAGAAAGGCCACACGGAGCTCTATCGGGGGGCGGAGTACGTGGTGGACTTTCTGCCCAAGGTGAAGATCGAGATCGTGCTCAACGACAACCTGGTGGATGTCTGCGTGGATGCCATCACCACCGCCGCCCGCACCGGGAAGATCGGCGACGGTAAGATCTTCGTCAGCACGGTGGAGCGGGTGGTGCGCATCCGCACCGGCGAGGAGGACGCCGCCGCCCTGTGAGGGGGCGGCGCGGCCCGGTGAGCGAACGGCGCTGACGCGCTGGGATCAGTTCTTGTCTAACTCCAGATAATCCCAGATCTTGCGGCTCAGGCTGATCTCTTCCGGCGCTTCCGCGTCGGAGACGAACTTGCCTTCCTTGTCATTCAGGTCCAGGACCCGTTGGGCGTCGGCGGCCAGGTCGTCCTTGCCGAGCCTTTTGTAGGCATCAATCATGGTCACCAGGGCATCCCGCACCGCGCTGGTGCGCTGGTAGTGTTTGATGACGTGGTTGCAGCGGTCTACCGCGGCCAGGTAGGCCCCCTGTTTGACGTAGAACTTGGCGATGTTGACCTCGTTGCGTGCCAGGTTGCCGCGCAGGTAGAGCATGCGCTGGCGGGCGTCGGCGGCGTACTTGCTGTCGGGGAAGCGTTTGACCACCTCGGCGAAGTCGTTGAAGGCATCCAGGGCGGACCCGGGATCCCGTTGGGAGCGGTCGGTGGGGATGAAGCGGTCGAGAAAGTCGACGCTGCGGTTATAGTTGACGATGCCTTTGAAATAGTAGGCGTAGTCGACGAAGGGGCTCTGGGGGTAGAGCTTGATGAACCGGTCCGCCGCGGCGATGGCCTCTTCGGGCTTGTCGGCCTTGTAATAGGCGTAGGCTACGTCCAACTGGGCCTGCATGGCGTACCGGCCGAAGGGGTAGCGCGCTTCCAGCTTCTCGTAGTATTCGATGGCCGTTTCATAACCGCCCGCGTTCAGTTCCGAGGATGCCTCGGCATAGAGCTTGGACGCGCTCCAGTCCTTGGTGACGTCTTCCTGCTCACCGAAAAAGGAGCAGCCCGCCAGGAACAGGGCCAATGACAGATAAAGGGGAAGCTGGTAACGCATGCGTGGACTCACCCGGACGAAATCCGGCGCAGTATATACCCATCCCGTATCGCCTACCGAACATCACCGATTGAGCATCCATGCTGCGCATCCTATCGAGGCAAACTTGAAGCCAATGCCGCCTACGACAAAAGTTTCAGAGGCTGGCGCTGATTGCCGCTGAGTCAACTCCATGCCCCCCACAGTCGCTCCTAGCCCGCCGCTCTTTGACCGACCGCCCCTCGACCGGCCGTCTCTCGCCCGGCGCTTGCCGCCGGACCTGGCCGGCCAGCGCCTGGATCAGGCCCTGGCGGAGTTGCTGCCGGAATTTTCCCGCAGCCGCCTCCAGCAATGGATCGACGCCGGCCGGGTGCGTCTCAATGGTCTGCCCTGCCGCCGCCGCGATCGCGTTTGGGGGGGGGAAGAGGTCTGGGTGGAGCCGGTTCTGGAGCCGGACGTTAACTGCCTGCCCCAGGCAATCCCCTTGGATCTGGTCTACGAGGACGAGGACTTGCTGGTGGTCAACAAGCCGGCGGGCCTGGTGGTGCATCCGGCGGCGGGCAACCTGGACGGCACCCTGCAGAATGCCTTGCTCCACCGGGCGCCCGAGTTGGCCCAATTGCCTCGGGGGGGGCTGGTGCATCGCCTGGACAAGGACACCAGCGGCCTGCTGGTGGTGGCGCGGACCCTGCTGGCCCATAAGTCCCTGGTGGAACAGCTCCAGGCCCGGGAGGTTCACCGGGAGTACCGGGCCCTGGTGACGGGGGTGCCCCTGGGTGGCGGCCGGATCGATGCTCCCCTGGGCCGGCATCCCCGCCTGCGGACCCAGATGGCGGTGGTCCCCGGCGGCCGGCCGGCGGTGACTCATTACCGCGTCCTGGAGGACTTTGCCGCCCATGCCCTGCTGGGGCTGCGGCTGGAGACCGGGCGCACCCATCAGATTCGGGTGCATCTGGCCCATATCCGCTTTCCCATCCTGGGTGACCCGGTTTATGGCGGTCGGCCGCGCCCACCCAAGGGCGGGTCGTCGCGACTGGTGACCGCCCTGAGGGCCTTTCCCCGCCAGGCCCTCCATGCCATCCGCCTGGGCCTTCGTCATCCTCGCACGGGGGCGGAGATGAACTGGGAGGTGCCGCTGGCGCCGGACATGGTGGCGCTGCTGGTCTTGTTGCGGGCGGAGGCATCGGTCGATGAACGGAGGTGATGAGGCCCTGACGTGGCTGCGCCCGGACTGGCTGGCGCCGCCTTGGGTGCGGGCCGTGGCCACGACCCGCCTTGGCGGGGTGAGCACCGGGGTCTACGCCGGGCTTAACCTGGGGGATCATGTCGGGGATGATCCGGCGCGGGTGGCGGAGAACCGCCGCCGGCTGCGCACGGCCCTGGATCTGCCCACGGAGCCAGCCTGGCTGCGTCAGGTCCATGGTTGCGGGGTCGCCCTGGCCCCGGGAACCCCGGGAAGTACCTGCGAAGCCGATGCCGCGGTCGCCTTCGGCCCCGGCCAGGTCTGCGCCGTCCTTTCGGCCGACTGTCTGCCCTTGCTGCTCACCGACCGCGCCGGAACCCGCGTCGCCGCCATCCACGCCGGCTGGCGCGGCCTTGCGGCGGGCGTCATCGAGGCTGCTCTCGACCGCCTCGATACCCCCCCCGGTGATCTGCTGGTCTGGCTGGGCCCCGCCATCGGCCCTGGCGCCTTCGAGGTCGGGGGCGAGGTCCGAGCCTGCTTTCTGGCCGGAGCCCTGACAGGGCGCGACGGCGTCGCGGCGGCCTTCAAGCCCCTGGGCAAGGACAAGTGGCTGGCCGATCTTTACGCTCTGGCGCGCCACCGCCTCACCGCCCTGGGCGTGACCGGCATCTGGGGCGGCAATCTCTGCACCTACCAGGACCCGGCCCGCTTCTACTCCCACCGCCGCGACGGCGTCACTGGCCGCATGGCGACCCTCATCTGGTTGCAGATCCCATGACTTCGCCAGGGACCATTCCGGTTTCCGGTCGGGCCAGGTAGGATCGGGGGGCGGAGGGTGTCAACCGCGCGGGGGCGGTCGTCAAGCCGACAGGGATGCCTGCGCGGCGTCTCCCGCCTGACGCCCCCGATCCGGGAGAGCGGACTATGGATGTGGGATCCCACGACTGGCCCCTGCGAGCGGGATGATTTCCTCCCTTCCCGCTTTCACGTACCATGCCGGATATATAGACATCGCATTTCGGTTTTCGGCATGGATGGAGAGGAACGGGGGGCGTGTGGGGGGGGTGTCGACCGCAAGGAGGCGGTCGTCAAGCCTACCGGGACCTATTCATGGCGTCCCCCGCCAGACGCCCCCCGATCCGGAGATACCGAAATTGATCTGCGATGACTGTGAAACCTAACCCATTTCCCCGCGAGGTGACCCTTGGCTGACTGGCACATGTTGACCCTGGTAGGGGCGGACCGCCCTGGTATCGTCGCCGGCGTCACCCAGGCCATCTTCGCCGCCGGTGGCAGCCTGGGCGAGGCCTCCATGATCCGCTTGGGTGGCAATTTCACCATCATGCTCATGGCCGCCGTCGAGGGCGGCGAGGCCCGTCTGCGGGACGCCCTCGCCCCCGTGGCCGCCGATATGGACCTGCGTCTGCATATCGACCCCGTCGCTGGCGGCCTGCACCAGCACTTGATCCCCAACGTCCAGGTCCGGGTCACCGGCGCCGATCGGGCGGGCATCGTCGCGGAGATCACCGGCGCCCTGGCGGGGGTCGGCTTCAACATCCTCGAATTGGACTCCGACGTGGCCGGGGACCCCCGGCGCCCCGTCTATCTCATGCATATCCAGGGCTATTCCGACCAGCCCATCGAGGCGCTGGAGGCCGCCGTCGCCCCCATCCGCGCCAGCGGCATCGCCGTGGATATCGCTCCCGTCGAGACCTTGATCGGTTGAATCATGGCCGTCCTCGACATCCTCACCCTCCCGGACGAGCGGCTGCGCCGGGTCGCTGAACCGGTCACCATCTTCGACGAGGCCTTGCGGGCCTTCATCGCCGACCTGGAGGAAACCCGCCGGTCGGGACCGGCCGCGGTTGGCATCGCCGCCACCCAAGTCGACGTGCTCAAACGCATCGTTATTGTCGACGTCTCCGGCCGCAAGAACACCCCCAACCACGGCTATCTGGTCCTCATCAACCCGGAGATCGTCCACTGGGAGGGCTACGAGACCGCCCGGGAGGGTTGCCTGTCCGTGCCGGATTACACGGGTAACGTCATCCGCGCCACCCGAATCCGCCTTACCGCCAACGACCCCTGGGGACGCCCCCTGGAGTTGGAGATGGAAGGCTACGAGGCCCGGGCCGTCCAGCACGAGATGGATCACCTGGACGGCACCCTCTTCGTTGACCGGGTCGTCAGCCGGCGCACGGATCTATTTCGCCGTAAGGTCTACCAGAAGGGCGGTCAGCCGAAGGGGGGCTGAACGCTTCCGCCCCGCCTTTGTCCTATGGTTATTCTTGGTTTTCAGTTTGTTTAGCCTCAGAGCGCTCTCGTATGAGTACCACCCCACGCTACCTTTCCCGTTTCCTTATCTCCATCCTGCTGGTGATCGCCAGCGGCTGTGCGGGGGCCCTCACCCAAGAGGTGGCGGTCGGGGAGCTTCAGCCCCAGCCACGCCAGGAAAAGACCACCCAGGTCATCAACAAGGTGCTGGAGCGCTTCCATTACCGGAAGGTCAACCTGGACGATGCCTTTGCGGACCGCATCATGGCGGCCTACTTCAAGTCCCTGGACGCCAATCGCTCCTTCTTCACCCAGGCGGAGGTGGACCGCTTCGACCGCGAGGCGCGCCAACTGGACGATGAACTGAAGCGGGGCAAGGTGGATCTGGGCTTCGAGGTTTTCCGGCTCTACCGTCAGCGGGTGGACGAGCGCACGGCCTTTGCCCTCGCGCTGCTGGACAAGGGTTTCAGCTTCGACCAAGACGAGCATTATCGCTTCGATCGCGCCAAGGCACCCTGGGCCCGCAGTCAGGCGGAGCTGGACGAGATCTGGCGCCAGCGGGTGAAGAACGACTGGCTGGCCCTCAAGCTGTCGAAGAAGAACGACGCTGAGATCCGCAAGGTGTTGCGGGAGCGTTACGAGGGCCTGGCGAAGCGGGTGCGGCAGTTCGACAGCGATGACATCTATCAGACCTTCATCAACGCCTATATCGAGACCCTTGAGCCCCACACCAGCTACATGTCACCGAGCACGGCGGAGAACTTCGACATCAGCATGCGCCTGTCCCTGGAGGGTATCGGAGCGGTACTGAAGGGGGAGGCGGACTATACCGAGGTCCAGCGCACCATACCGGGCGGGCCCGCGCGGCTGTCCGGGCTGATCCATGCCGGGGACCGGATCGTCGGCGTAGCCCAAGGCCAGGAAGGGCCCATGGAGGACGTAGTCGGCTGGCGGCTGCAGGACGTGGTGGACAAGATCCGCGGACCCAAGGACTCGGTGGTGCGGTTGCAGATCCTGCCCAAATCCGCCGGTCCCGATGGTCCCACCCGGGAGGTGACCCTGGTGCGCAATGAGATCAAGCTGGAGGATCAGGCGGCCAAGGCGTACGTGGTGGACGACCTACCCAATGCCCCGGGGCTGCGCGTCGGCATCCTGGAGGTGCCGGGCTTTTATCGCGACTTCCGGGCGGAGGCCGATGGCGACAAGAATTTCCGCAGCACCACCCGGGACGTGCAGAACCTGATCGATGACCTCAAGCGTCAGGGGGTGGATGGCATCCTGGTGGATCTGCGGGGCAATGGCGGCGGTTCCCTGACGGAGGCGACGGATCTGACGGGTCTCTTCATCGACCAGGGGCCGGTGGTGCAGGTCAAGGACTCCTTCGGCAAGGTGGACTTGGAGAAGGATCCGGCCCCCGGGGCGGCCTATACCGGGCCCCTGGCGGTGCTGGTGGACCGAAATAGCGCCTCCGCCTCGGAGATCTTCGCCGCCGCCATGCAGGACTACGGGCGGGCCATCATCATCGGCGAGCCGACCTTCGGCAAGGGCACGGTGCAGACTCTGATCGATCTCAACCGCTACGTACCTGGCAATGGGGAGGACCTGGGGCGGCTGCGGCTGACCATGGCGGAGTTCTACCGGATCAGCGGCGGCAGCACCCAGTTGCGGGGCGTAGAGCCGGATATCCTCTTCCCCACCGCGCCCCAGGGGGCGGAGCACGGGGAGCGCTCCCTGGAAAATGCCTTGCCCTGGAACAGCATCCTGCCGGCCAAGTACGACCGCGCCAAACTGGGGGACCTGAGCGAGTATCGGGAGGCATCCCGCAAGCGGATCAACGCGGACGAGGGTTTCCGCATGCTCACGGCGCGGGAGCGGCTGCTGCGGGAATTGGACGAGGAGGATACGGTATCCCTCAAGGAGGCGGACAGGCGGATCCAGGCGGACCGACGGGAGAAGATCCTCAAGCAGCAGCGGGATACCTTCCTGCGCGCCCAGGGGGTGACGCCCCTGGATGAGGAGGCGGAGGACGTGGACGAGGAGGCCCTGGACGCCCAGCAAAAGATCGTCGACAAGATCCAGATGCGGGAGGCGGCCAGCATCCTGGCTGACGCCATGCGCGCCGACGCCCAGCGCGTGCGGGAGGCGAGTCGCAATTGAGGGAGGGGTATCGGCGCCGCCTCCAGGCGATCCGGGAGGCGGGGCTCGGGGAGGCGTTGCGGGGCGGCCTGGTGGGGCTGGAGAAGGAGACCCTGCGGGTTTCGCCGGCGGGTACCATTTCCGCCAAGCCCCATCCGGCGGCCTTCGGCTCGGCCCTGACCCATCCCTATATCACCACGGATTTTTCCGAGGCCCTGCTGGAGCTGATCACCCCGCCCCTGACGGATCAGGGGGAGGTGCTGGGCTTTCTGGATGACCTGCACGCCTTCGTCCAGGCCCGCCTGGAGGACGAGATCCTCTGGGGGGCCAGCATGCCCTGCGTGCTGGAGGGCGGGGAGCGCATCCCCCTGGCGCGCTATGGAACCTCCAACGCGGCAAGGATGAAGACCCTGTACCGGCGTGGTCTTGGCTATCGCTATGGCCGGACCATGCAGGTGATCGCGGGCGTCCATTACAACTTTTCCTTCGGCGATGACTTCTGGGCGGGCTATCAGCCACTGCTGGGGCGCCTGGCGCGGGTGGCGTTGGGCGAAGCGGGGGGTGGCTGCCCTGCGGTGTCATCGTTGGAGGCGGCTGAACCTTCCGCCCTGGACGCGGGCGGCTGGGTGGCGTCGACCGGGGTGGGGGAGCCGCCAGGATCTACGGTGGCGGAGCGGGGGGACGACCGCGACCGGCGGGAGTGGGAGCGCCTTGCCGGACTGGCGGCGGCGGACCCAGGCCATTTCCGCTCCGAGGTCTATCTGGGCCTGGTGCGCAACATCCAGCGCTATGGCTGGCTGGTGCCCTATCTGTTCGGCGCCTCCCCGGCGGTGTGCAAGACCTTCGTCCAGGATTTCGTCCTGGAGGCCCAGTCCGGGCTGGTGCCTTTCGACGAGCATACCCTTTACTACCCTTATGCTACCTCTCTGCGCCTGGGCGATATCGGGTACCAGAATCGCCGCGAGGAAGGGACGGGAATGAAGGCCAATTACGACAGCCTGGATGCCTACGCGCGCAGTCTGTCATGGGCCATTTCGACCCCCTGTCCCCATTACGAGGCCATTGGGGTCAAGGTGGACGGGGAGTATCGGCAGCTTAACGCCAACGTGCTCCAGATCGAGAACGAATATTACAGTTCCGTACGGCCGAAGGCCCTAGTGGATTGGCTGGAGAAGCCGACCCAGGCCCTGCGGCGTAAGGGGGTGCGGTACATCGAGGTGCGCTCCTGCGATGTGGATGCCTTCGCCCCCAGCGGGGTGACCGCGGAATTGCTGCGCTTCATGGCGGTGTTCGTGCGGTATTGCCTGCTGACGGAAAGCCCGCGTATCCAGGGGCGGGAACGGCGGGCGATCGATGACAACCTCTTGCTGGTGGCCCATCGGGGGCGGGAGCCGGGGTTACGGCTGGAGCGGGATGGGAGGCCGGTAGCGTTGCGGGACTGGGCCCTGGGTCTGCTCGCGGCCATGGCGCCCGTGGCGGCGATGCTGGATGGCGGGGGTGCCACGGGGGATGTCGAACGCGGTCTCGGGCATGGCGGCAGCCTCGCCGGGGCTGGTGGGCTCGATCCTGAGGAAGGCTGGAGCGGTTCCAGTGAGATTGGCGGCTCTTACACGAGATGTCTGGCAGTTCAGCGGGCCAAGGTGCTGAATCCGGACCTGACGCCTTCGGCACGGATGCTGGCTGAGATGCGCGAGCGGGGAGAGAGCTTCTTCGGCCTGGCCCATCGGCTGTCCCAGGCCCATCGGAGGGCCTTTCTGGCGCGGACGCTCACCCCGGAGCGGCTGGCGCTGCTGGAAGGGTTGACGCAGTCTTCCCTGCAACGGCAGGCGGAGATCGAAGCGGACGATCACCTGGATTTCGATGCCTTTCTGGAGCGCTACTT
>SBFV01000074.1 GCA_006227775.1 Gammaproteobacteria bacterium
GTACGGGATTGCCAGCAACATCATCCAACAAGGGGTGGCGCCTGTGCGGCCGGACTTACCAATTGTTCGTCGCGGCAGGACCGGCACGGGTGGTGTGCCGCGGATGTCCGCGGAAAACAGACCAGGTTCAACTGGTTAGTTTTTCAGTTTTTGCGATGGATCACGAAAACCAGCCAATGGAAGGGGGTTCGGTCATTCTGAATTGCCTATCAGTAATCGGTAATATTAGAATTCAACCTTTAACTGGCCCCCTCCCACGGAGGGTCTCACCCTCCTCCAGGCCCCACCCCAGCAGGTCACCCCATGCAGGAACCCATCCCCGATCGCGCCCTCGGCCGTTCCGAGGTCAAGGAGACCACCTGTTACATGTGCGCCTGCCGTTGCGGCATCCGCGTCCATCTGCGCGACGGGGAGGTGCGTTACATCGAGGGCAACCCCAATCACCCTCTGAATCAGGGCGTGATCTGCGCCAAGGGCTCCTCGGGTATCATGAAGCAGTACTCCCCGGCGCGCCTCACCCAGCCCCTGCGCCGCCGGGCCGGGGCCGAGCGGGGGACATCGGACTTCGAGGCCATCACCTGGGAGGAGGCCTTCCAGCTCCTCACCGAGCGCCTGGCCCGCCTGCGCGCCACCGACCCCAAGCAATTCGCCCTCTTCACCGGGCGTGACCAGATGCAGGCCCTGACTGGCCTGTTCGCCAAGCAGTTCGGCACGCCCAACTACGCCGCCCATGGGGGTTTTTGCTCGGTCAACCTGGCGGCGGGGCTGATCTACACCATCGGCGGCTCCTTCTGGGAGTTCGGCGGGCCGGACCTGGAGCGGGCCAAGCTGTTCGTCATGATCGGCACCGCCGAGGACCACCACTCCAACCCGCTGAAGATCGCCATCGGCCAGTTCAAGCGCAAGGGCGGGCGCTTCATCTCCATCAACCCCATCCGCACCGGCTATTCGGCGGTGGCGGACGAGTGGGTGCCGATCAAGCCCGGCACCGACGGCGCCCTGCTGCTGGCGCTGATCCACGAAATCCTCAAGCTCGGCCTCTACGACCGCGACTTCCTGATCCAGTACACCAACGCCGCCGAGCTGGTGGTCGATGACCCCAGCCGCGACGACCACGGCCTGTTCAGCCGCTTCCCGATGGTGTACGAGGAGGGCTGCTTTGACCCCGAGAACAAGCTGTGGTGGGACCCCGAGATCGGCGCCGTCGGCACCCACACCCCCGGGGTGGAGCCGCGCCTGTTGGGCAGCTACACCCGGGAGGACGGCACCCCGGTCAAGCCCGCCTTCCAGTTGCTCCTGGAGCGGGTGGCGGACTACACCCCCGAATGGGCGGCCGGCCTGACCGGCATCGCCGCCGCCACCATCCGCCGCCTGGCCCACGAGATGGGCGTCACCGCCCGCGACCAGCGCATCGAGCTGCCCATCCCCTGGACCGACTGCTGGGACAACGAGCATGCCTCGGTCACCGGCAACCCGGTGGCCTTCCACGCCATGCGCGGCCTGGCGGCGCACTCCAATGGCTTCCAGACCATCCGCGCCCTGGGCATCCTCATGACCATTCTGGGCACCATCGACCGCCCGGGGGGCTTTCGCCACCGCGCCCCCTTCCCCCGGCCGATTCCGCCCTGTCCCAAACCGCCCAAGGGGCCGGAATGCGTCCAGCCCGACACCCCCCTCGACGGCATGCCCCTGGGCTGGCCGGCCAAGCCCGACGACCTGTTCGTCGATGAGGCCGGCGAACCGCTGCGCATCGACAAGGCCTTCTCCTGGGAGCACCCCCTGGCGGTGCATGGCCTGATGCACAACGTCATCACCAACGCCTGGCGCGGCGACCCCTACCGCATCGACACCCTGCTGCTGTTCATGGCCAACATGGCGTGGAACTCGTCCATGCACACCACGGCGGTGCGCGAGATGCTGGTGGCCAAGGACGAGCAGGGGGAGTACCGCATCCCCTTCCTGGTGGTGGCCGACACCTTCGCCTCCGAGACCGTCGCCTTCGCCGACCTGGTGCTGCCGGACACGACCTACCTGGAGCGGCACGACGTGCTGTCCATGCTCGACCGGCCCATCTCCGAGTACGATGGCCCGGTGGACGCGGTGCGGGTGCCGGTGCTGCCGCCCCCGGGGGCGTGCAAGCCCTTCCAGGAGGTACTGATCGAGCTGGGCACCCGGCTCAAGCTGCCGGTGTTCGTCACCGACAGCGGCGAGCGGCGCTATCGCGACTATCCGGATTTCATTATCAACTACGAGACCTCCCCCGGCTCCGGCATCGGCTTCCTCGCCGGCTGGCGCGGCACCGGCGGCGAGAAGTTCCTCAAGGGCGAGCCCAACCCCCGCCAGTGGGAACGCTACGCCAGCCACGACTGCGTCTATCACTACGCGCTGCCCAAGTCCTACCAGTACATGCGCAACTGGAACAAGGGCTATCTGCACTGGGCGCGCGCCCATGGCCTGACGCGCTACGCCGACCCCATCACCCTCAACCTCTACTCCGAGGTGTTGCAGCGCTTCCGCCTCGCCGCCCAGGGCAAGGGGGCGGGGAAAAAGCCCCCGGCGCGCCTGGCCCAGCGGGTGGCGACCTACTGCGATCCGCTGCCCTTCTACTACGAGCCCCTGGAGACGCGGCTGGTGGATACCCGCACCTACCCCCTCAATGCCCTCACCCAGCGGCCCATGGCCATGTACCACTCCTGGGACAGCCAGAACGCCTGGCTGCGGCAGATTCACAGCCGCAACGTGCTGTTCGTCAACCCCCGGGCCGCCGTCGCCCAGGGGGTGGAGGATGGCGACTGGGTGTGGCTGGAGTCGCCCCACGGCCAGGTGCGGTGCCAGTGCCGCTTTTCCGAGGCGGTGGAGCCGGGCACGGTGTGGACCTGGAACGCCATCGGCAAGGCCGCCGGGGCCTGGGGCCTGGCGCCGGACGCCGACGAGGCGCGGCGGGGCTTTCTGCTCAACCACGTCATCAGCGAGGAGCTGCCCCCCTGCGCGGCCGGGGAGCATCTGTCCAATTCCGACCCGGTGACGGGCCAGGCGGCCTGGTTCGACGTGCGGGTGCGGCTGCGCCGCGCCGATCCCGGCGAGCCGGCCGTCACCCAGCCCCAGTTCGCCCCGCAGCCACGGCTGCCGGGCCAGGAGGCGCCCCGGGGGCGCTGGTTGACGTACGTCGCCGGGCGCTTCGGGCGGCGGCGCTGAGGAGGACCCGGCCATGACCCAACTCGCCCTGGTGATCGATCTGAACGTCTGCGTCGGCTGCCATGCCTGCGTGACCTCGTGCAAGCAGTGGAACACCTCCGGCTGGGCCGGCCCCCTGGCGGACCACCACCCCTATGGCGCCGGGCCGACCGGGACCTTTTTCAACCGCGTCCAGACCTTCGAGATCGGGCGCTTTCCCGACACCGAGACCCTGCACTTTCCCAAGAGCTGCCTGCATTGCGAGGAGCCGCCCTGCGTGCCGGTGTGTCCCACCGGGGCCTCCTACAAGCGCCCGGACAACGGCGTGGTGCTGGTGGACTACGACAAGTGCATCGGCTGCAAGTACTGTTCCTGGTCCTGCCCCTACGGGGCGCGGGAGTACGACGAGCGCCAGCGGGTGATGAAGAAGTGCACCCTGTGCCTCGACCGCATCACCGACCTGAGCCTGCCGGAACGGGAGCGCCAGCCGGCCTGCGTGCTGGCCTGTCCCACCAGCGCCCGGCTGTTTGGCGATGTGCATGATCCCCACTCGGCGGTGTCGATCGCCATCCGCGAGCGCGGCGGCTATGTCCTGATGCCGGAGTGGGGCACCCAGCCGGCCAATCACTACCTGCCCCGGCGCAAGACCCAGTTGCACATCGACCCCGACCAGCTCCAGCGGGTGGACAACCCGCTGCGGCGCGAGGACCTGACCACCTACACCGGCGAGGAGGCGGTGGACGATGTCGCCTGGTAGGGGGCGACCGTTGCCGCCGGGTGGCGCCGTAGCCCGCGCCGGGTCGGGGGGCGCGTCGGGTCGGGTGCTGCCGGGCGGGGGTGTCGCCAGCAAGGATGCTGGCGCCAAGCCT
>SBFV01000411.1 GCA_006227775.1 Gammaproteobacteria bacterium
GTCTCCAGGCGCTCCCGGGAGCGACGGACCAGTACCCCGGCCTCTTCCAGCGGCTGGAGCAGTTCCAGGATACCGGCGACGTCGTCGATGCGCGCTGGGCGCAGTTCCTCGAAGGGGGCATCGGTGATCAGGGTGCCGACTCCGTCCCGGGTGAAGAGCTCGCGCAGCAGGGCGCCATCCAGGCGGCGGCTGACCAGGTGGACCCGCTTGACGCCCTGGATGCAGGCATCGGCGCCGGCGCGCAGGGCCTGGGCCAGATCCGCCGGGAGCCCCCCGCGCTCCAGCAGGCCGGCGACGTCCCGACTGAGGACGTTGGAAACCAATTGGCCCCGGTCGTCGCACAAGCCCGCCGTGTCCTCGAGCAGGAAGATGAGCTTGTCGGTCTTGAGGGCGATGGCCGTCGAACGGGCCACGTCGGTGGCGCTGAGGTTGAAGACCTCGCCGGTGGGGGAATACCCGATGGGGGGCATCAGGGCGATGGCGCCGCTGTCCAGGCGCTGACGCAGGGCCTCCCGGTCGATGCGGCGCACCACCCCGGTGTGCAGGTAGTCGACCCCATCGATCACCCCCAGGGGTTTGGCGGTGACGAAGTTGCCGGAGGCGACGGGGATGCGTACACCGGCCATGGGTGAGTTGGCCAGGCCCTGGGAGAAGAGGGCCTCGATCTCCACCCGCAAACTGCCGGCGGCCTCCTTGACGCAGGCCAGCGCGGCGGCATCGGTGACGCGCGTGCCATTGACGTAGCGAAAGCCCGCGCCCCGCCGGGCCAGGCTGGCCTGGATCTGGGGCCGGGCGCCGTGGACCAGGACCAGGCGGATGCCCAGGCCGTGCAGCAGGGCCAGGTCGTGGATCAGATTACGAAAGCCTTTGTCCGCCACGGCCTCGCCGCCAAAGGCGATGACGAAGGTGCGGCCCCGATGGGCATGGACATAGGGCGTGGCCTGCCGGAACCAGCGCACGAAGGCATCGGCGGCCGGGCCTGGAGGGGAGGTTGGGTCAGTAGCCGGGCTAGGGCCGGGGCCAGGGTTGGCGTCAGGGCTCGGGGGAGGGTCCCGTGTTGGGGGATGCGCATCGCGCGACAGCGACGTGTCCTCCCGACTGGCGACGGAATGGAGGGACGCGCCCGCGGGATGGGGCAGCGGCTGGGTTGGGGCCTCAGGCAGCCGGGATGGCCGATGGGTCTTAATCATGCAGGGGGTCCGCTCATTCGATACCCAGTTTAACCAGGCGATAACGCATTGACCTCGGGCTCATGCCGAGTTGTTTGGCGGCGGTGATAAGATTCCAGCGGGTTTCCTCCAGGGTGCGCAGGATCACCTGACGCTGGATCGCGTCGATGGCTTCGACCAGAGAGGCATCCCGGTCCCCCGTCGCCGTACCGGCTGTGCTGGCGTCACCGGGTTTGCTGGCTGTAGGAGGGGGTGGTACCGGGAGGCTGGCGGACTGGCCCCTGGTCGCGGCGTCGATCTGGGGGGCGGGATCCCCCATCCGGTGTATCCCAGCGGGATTCCCCGCGCTGTAAGACACCGCCACCGGGGCGCCTTTAGGATCGGATGTGCCCTCCACCGAGAGATTCCGTGGCCCCTGGGCCGGCCCACCGGGTCTGCGGGCTGGCAGGTAAAGGTCCCGCGCCTCCAGGGTATCCGTCTCCGCCAGGGCCAGGGCGCGCTCCAGCACGTTCTCCAGCTCCCGGACATTGCCCGGGAAGGGATAGCGGGCCAGGACTTCCAGGGCGGAGACGCCGAGCCGAGGGGCGGTCATCCCGTTCTGCTGGGCGATGCGGGTCAGGAGGTGGGCCGCCAGCAGGGGGATGTCGCCGGACCGCTCCCGCAAAGGGGGCAGGCGCAGCTCGATGACATGGATACGATAGAACAGGTCCTGGCGGAAATGCCCCGCGGCTACCTCGGCCGCCAGGTCGCGATGGGTCGAGCTCATCAGACGGACATCGACGGCGACCTCCCGCTGGCTGCCCACCGGCCGTGCCCTTTTCTCCTGCAGGACCCGCAGCAGCTTGACCTGGGCGGGCAGGGGCAGCTCCGCGATCTCGTCGAGGAAGAGGGTGCCGCCATGCGCGGCCTGGAACAGGCCCGCGTTGTCGCTGATGGCCCCGGTAAAGGCGCCCTTCTTGTGACCGAAGAGCTCGCTCTCCACCAGATCCGGTGGGATGGCGCCACAGTTGACAGGGACGAAGGGGGCGGTGGCCCGGGGACCCTGGAGGTGGATGAGGCGGGCCGCTAATTCCTTGCCGGTCCCACTCTCGCCACTGATGTAGACCGGCGCCTGGTTGCGCGCCAGCTTGGCGATGAGGCGGCGCAGTTCGATCATGGCCGGCGAATCCCCGAGCAGGGCGGGGCCCTTGTCACCGGCTTCCCGTACGCCCCGACCGTCCGCCATGGCCGGGTCGGGTGGGCGCAGCCGCAGGGCGGCCTCCACCAGCCGGTGCAACACCTGCAGGTCGAGGGGCTTGGCGACGAAATCGAAGGCCCCGGCCTTCATGGCCGCCACCGCGCTGTCGATGCTGCCATGGGCGGTGATCATGGCCACTGGCAACTGGGGGTAATGGCTGGCGATCTCGCGGACCAGGTCGATGCCGTCGCCATCGGGCAGGCGCATGTCGGTGAGACAGAGATCGAAGGCCTCGGTCGCCAGAAGGCGGCGGGCCACACCCAGACCGAGCGCGGCCTGGCAGTCGACCTCCAGCCGCGACAGGGAGATACGCAGGAGATCGATGATGTCTCGCTCGTCATCGACGATGAGGGCGCGGGCTTTGCTCATGAGGTGGGCATTCCGGCTGGCAATGACCACCTATTATAGACGTCCGCCATCCCTTATCGGGTTTCACGGAGCGGGCGAGGTCTGGCGGGGTATAACCTGAATGGGTCCCTGCAGGCTGGACGACCGCATCTACCCGGTCCCTCCACCGCCAGACGCCCCCCGATCCTTGAGCGGCTGACGGATAACCGAACTACATTCATGGCATGGACTATGTGCCCTTGGGCTCGGGCCTGACGGGGTAGCGTCAGGGTCGGTCGTCAGGCCAGGGCGGGAAGGGTCAAGCGGAAGCCGTTGCCGCCGGCTTCGGTCACCCGGTAATCCAGGCCGATGCCATTCATGGCGGCCAGTTCCAGGGCGATGTAGAGACCCAAACCGGTGCCACTGGCGCTGGTGCTGAAGAAGGGGGCGAACATCCCTCGTGCCACCTCCGGGTCGATGGGCGTTCCATCGTCGCAGACGTCGATGAAGGCCCCCGGCGGGGAGGTGCCTCCAGAGGGACCGGCGCTCAGCGAAAGGGTTGGTGGCTGGTCCCCCTGACCCGCGTACTTGATGGCGTTATCGCAGAGATTGGCGATGATCTGGTGCAGATGCCCTTCGTTGGCCAGCGCCGGTGGGGTGTCCGCGGCAAGGGCGAGGTGGAAGCGCTCCGCTGGCAGCCAGCGGGATTCGCTCAGTTCGGCGTGGAGTTGTCGCAGCCAGACCCGCAGGTCCAGGGGGTGGAGTTCGGGTGGCTGGCCACGGGAGAGCTGCAGGACGCTCTCGATGATCCCGTCGATGCGGTCGCCGTTGCGGGCGATGATGGCCAGCAGGTGCCGCTCATCCGCCCCCAGGTCGGGGGATTCGGCCAGCAGTTGGCTGGCGTGGTTCACCGCGCTCAGGGGGTTGCGGATGTTGTGGGCGATGCTGGCCGTCAGTCGACCCAGGCCCGCCAGTTTGATCTGCTGGGCTTCCTGCAGCAGGGCCCGTTGATCACGGAGAAAAAGCAACATGGTCCCCTGGCCATCCCGGCCCAAAGCCAGGTGAGTCACCGCGAGTTCCCGATCACCAACCCGGGGGATAGCGTCTGGTGATGGCTGCTGGATCCAGGCCGCGAGTTCGGGGGCGGACTGCGCCAGGAGTCGCTGTTGGATATCCCGGCCTCCCAGGAGTGCGCTGGCGGCGGCATTGATGAGCCGAACGCGCCGGTCCTCGTCGACGACCAGGACGCCGGTATCCATGCGCTGGATGATGAAGGCATTGAGTTTATTCAGATCGTCGATATCCACCTG
>SBFV01000196.1 GCA_006227775.1 Gammaproteobacteria bacterium
TAGTCGCTTTGTCGCTGGGGAGCAGGCCCCCTCGCACAGACGCCCCCCTTTCCCCTGTCGACACCTCTCGCCTAGAGCGCCGGCTCGACGGCCCTTCACCGGGTATGTCAGTCGCCTCGGTCGCCCTAGGATCTCGAACCCATCGCCCGGGCCGGCACAGTATCTGTTTCTCCCCCCTCTGGCGCCGGAGAGCCAGGAGTGGCTGCTCCAGGTTGACCGGCCAGGGCACCCTACTGACACTGAGCACAATTGACCCTGGGCAACCCACGTCATACGATTCGTCATACAAACGAACGGGAGAGACGAGATGCGAGTCAACGCCAGGCTCGACGAGGCGCACGCCAGAAAACTCGATGAACTTTGTCAGCGCACCGGTGGCAGTCGTACCGAGGTGCTGCGGGCCGCCATCGACCGTTACTACGCGCAAGAGGCGGCCGAGCCCCGCCGTGCGGCCGACATCCTGCGCCAAAACGCCTTCATTGGCTGCGGCGACACCGAAGCGGAACTCGCGCGTGACTATAAACAACGCCTGACCGAGTCCCTGACCAACAAGACCGATGATCATCGCTGACACCGGGTTCTGGCTCGCCCTGGCAAACCGGCGTGATCTCTGGCACCAGGCGGCAACCGCCTGGCTTGCCCAGTCCCAGGAAGATCTGATCACCACCTGGCCGGTCGCGACCGAAACCTGCCATCTGCTGCTGGCCCGCGTTGGGGCACATGCCCAACGCGCATTTATCCACAGCCTGCGCGACGGTGCCGCGGAACTTTTCCCCATCGAGTCCAGCCACCTCCCACGCATCGCGGAATTGATGGGCCAATATGCCGATCTGCCGATGGACTTGGCTGATGCTTCGTTGATCGTGCTGGCCGAAGCTCTGGGGCATGGCCGCATCCTGTCCACGGATGAGCGAGACTTTCGCGCCTATCGGTTGAAGCGTCATGCCCCGTTCGACAATCAACTGCCTGGCGCCGGTGGTCAAGATCATGCACGATAAGATCGGTTTTTGTTCCAGCGCGGGCAGTGGGCTGGATTTATAGACATCGCATTTCGGTTTTCGGCATGGATCGGGTGATACCGAAAATTGATGTGCGATGACTATATTACAGACTCTCAGTTCCCTTTCCCCGTCTCGATCCACTCGCGCGCCATCCCGGTCGCGTCCTCGACCCCTTGCCGAGCGCGATCCAGGAGGGCCTTTCCCTGCTGGATCATGGCGTTCTTGATCGACTCGGCGAGCACCGGCCGGGGGAGTGGTTCCCCGTCGATGGTCATGGTCTCGGGCGAGGTCGAGTAGGCGGAGAGTGGGTCACTCAGGGTCAGGGCGGTGTCGTCGACCGCATCGTACCCATAGTGACAGGTCGCCTGACGGGGACGGCCCGGCCCGGCCGGGCCCTGCTCCTCGAAGCCCAGGACGACCGAGAGGCCGGAACGACCCCGTGGATGGGTCTCGGCGCTCGTCCAGCGCAGGGAGGCCGGGGCCTCGACCCGGGTCTTCACCAACTCTTTGCAGAAGCTGACCCGCACGTCCTCGCGCGGGCCCGAGCAACCCCCAAGCCAGAGGGATGCCAGCGTGAGAGCGACAAGGGTACCGACCGAATGGCGGTGGGATTGGATCATGACGGGACTCCGAAACTCGCCGCCTTGCCGAGCCGTGGGAGCAGGTCGGCGGCTGGTGATGGGCCTTGCTGGTGGAGTTCGACGCCTCATTGGGCTGATGATATAGACATCGCATTTCGGTTTCCGGCATGGATGGGGAGGATCGGGGGGCGTCTGGCGGGGGTGTCGACCGCAAGGAGGCGGTCGTCAAGCCTACAGGGACGTATTCACGGCGTCCCCCGCCAGACGCCCCCCGATCCGGAGATACCGAAAATTGATGGGCGATGACTATAAAGAAAAGGTGTGCATAGTACAGGGGCGATCGACCCAGATCTCGGCATCCTCTCAGCATCCCCTCATCAACGCGGCGAACCGCGACCCGTTCGAGGCCCCGCGACTGCTGGCGGATACCACCTTCCATCTGGGTCTGCCCCATCCCGGCCCGTTTCATGCCGGGACCTCCAGGGAGTGCGATCTCCCGGCGGTGGAATGCGGTCATCGGCTTGGTTCTGGCCCTCCCTTTCGCTCTCGTTCGGCATTGACCGTCAGCCGCTGGGCCAGAAAATCGATCAGGGCCCGCACGCGATGGGGCAGATAGCGATTGCTCGGCAGCAAGGCATAGATGCCCAGCTCGGGCGGGGTGAAGTCGTCGAGCAGGGTCACCATGCCCCGCCCCCGCAGATAGTCCGCGGCGACGAAGTCCGGGACCAGGGTGATCCCCAGGTCGCGCACCGCGGCCTCGGCCAGGGCCTCGCCGTTGTTGGCCTGGAGCTTAAAGGGCAGGTAGTAGGTTTCCACCTCGCCGTCGACCCGGAAGGACCAGGGCTGCGCCTGGCCGCGATAGACGTAGCCGATCAGGGCATGGCCAGCGAGCTCGGCCGGATGCCGGGGCTCGCCGTGCCGGGCCAGATAGGCCGGGGTGGCGATGACCTGTAGCCGGGAGGAGCCCAGCCTGCGGGCGATGTCACCGGGCTCCAGACGCGGGGCGACCCGTACCAGGAGGTCCTTGCCCTCCTCCACCAGATTCTGGGGGCTGTCGGTGAAGTCCGTCGCCAGGGTGATGCGCGGGTAGGTCTGGGTAAACTCCAGGAGCAGGGGGACCAGCTTCTTCAGCCCGAAACTCAGCGGCACGCCGATGCGCAGATGCCCCTGGGGGGTCAGATTGTCCGCCATCACGTCCGCCTCCGCCGTCTCGACCAGATCGAGGATCTCGCGGCATTTGTGCAGATAGGCCGCCCCACCCGCGGTCAGGTTGAGGCGGCGCGTGGTGCGTACTATCAGCTTGATGCCCAGGTGCTCTTCCAGGGCGGCGATCTGGCGCGTGACCACCGACCGCGCCACCCCCATCCGCCCGGCGGCGGCGGCGAAGCTCCCCAGTTCCGCCACCTTGACGAAGGTGGCCATGGCGTTAAAGCGGTTCATGATGGCTTGGCTCGTGCGCGATGGCTCGGCTCCTGGTGGGGCTGATGGTGTCGGGTCCGAACCCGCGGCTGGCGCGCCACCTTGGGTCGGGTTCGCTGGCGGCGAATTGTTGCATTATTTGCAATACATCATTGCATCCCGCCACCTATTTCGCATCAGCCGCAGCCGGTAAAGTTGCCTCCAACTTCTTACGGAGGACATCACCCATGCTCGAACTCAGACCCGCCGCTGACCGCGGCCTGGCCAACCTCGGTTGGCTGCATTCGCGCCACAGCTTTTCCTTTGGCAGCTACTACGATCCGGAACAGGTTGGCTTTTCCGACCTGCTGGTGATCAACGACGATCGCGTCCAACCCGGGCGTGGTTTCGATACCCATGGCCACCGCGACATGGAGATCTTCACCTATGTCCTGGCGGGGGCCCTGGAGCACAAGGACTCCATGGGCACCGGCTCCGTCATCCGCCCCGGCGAGGTGCAGATGATGAGCGCTGGCACCGGTATCCGTCACAGCGAATTCAACGCCTCCCGCGAGGAACTGGTGCACTTCCTGCAAATCTGGATCATCCCCCACCGCCAGGGGGTCACCCCCCGCTATCAGCAACGGCGGTTCGATGACGCGGAGAAACACGGCAAGCTGCGGCTGATCATCTCCCCGGACGGGGCCGAGGGTTCCCTCTCGGTCTACCAGGACGCCCGCGTCTATGCCGGCCTCTTCGACGGCCCGGAACGGCAGGTCCTGACCCTGCCGG
The DNA here is from genome assembly GCA_006227775.1 of Gammaproteobacteria bacterium. GTDB lineage: Bacteria > Pseudomonadota > Gammaproteobacteria > Chromatiales > Chromatiaceae > M0108. The sequence goes on from SBFV01000196.1 coordinate 3,773, forward strand.
AGAACCGCTTTGCCTACGTCCATGTGGCTCGCGGCTCGCTGGAGGTCAACGGCCAGCGCCTGAGCGCAGGCGACGGCGCCCGCCTGCGCCGGGTCCGGGAACTCGCCTTCGGCGCGGGCGAGAATGCCGAGGTGCTGGTCTTCGACCTGCGCCCGGTGGAGGTGCCCAGCTATTGAGACCCCAGCGCCCCCAATCCGTGGCGGGTCGGCAATTCCAGACTGGCCCCGAGCCACCCGATCCGTGGGCGCCGGCAAGTGATCCGCGATGCCTCTCAACCAAAGCCCGGATGATCCCGGATACCACCCTGCCAGAGCAGGAGCCAATCCTCACCCGGGGCGGCGGTGTCCGCTGTGCATCGCCAGCGATCCCCCACGGCGATGAGTCGGTCACCCGCAAACAGGCGCGGGACATAAGGCCGTAACCAGGGCGGGATGCCGGCCTCCTGGAAGAGGTGCTTGAGGCGGCGGTGATGGCCCTGGCCGAGGGGCCGACAACTCAGGCCCTCGCCGGTGAAACGCACCTCCAGACCGCCTGGCCAGCGGGTCTCGGGGTCCTGCCCAACCCCCCCTTCTTGCCCGATCAGCCGCAGTCGTCCCAGCCCCGCGGGCAGGAGCAGGTCGCCCCGACGCCACTTTAGGGTCAAGGCGGTGGCGATCGGCTCCAGCGAGGCGAGGCGGTCATCGTCCCCTTCCGGCATAGTGACCGGCGCGGGGGTTGCCGGCACGGCCGGCAGCGGCATGGTAGGTACAGCCGGCAGCGGTGTAGCTGGCATGTATGCGTTCAGCCCCCCTCTCCCCAACCCTCCCCCACCAGGGGGGAGGGAGGAAGAGAAGCTGCAGCGTGTGCCGCCGAAGCACTCCTGGGGCGCTAGGGGTCTGAACGAATAGACTGGCACAGCCGGCAGCGGCGCCATGACGTAGAGATCGTCGCGATAGCGACGGGCTTCGGCCCCGGGCCAGGCCACCAGGGGCTGGCGGTCGGGGCGGGCGGTCAGCAGTTCGTCGCGGATGCGCCCCAGATGGCGGCTGTCCGGGGGCGGGAGGCCGAGGCCGGCGATCCAATGCCGCAGCACCGCGGCCAGGAGGGCAGGTTCGAGAGCGGCGAGCCGGCGCAGGGACAGGGTACCGGGCCGGCTGCCGCCGAGGTGGGCGAGTTCCGCCGCCGCCAGGCCCTCGATCAGTCCCTGGGCCTCGGCGCAATGGGCGGCGGTACGCGCCAGGCTGGTGGCGCAGGCGGGCCAGCGTTCGGCCAGGACGGGCAGGACCCGGGCGCGCAGGAAGTTGCGATCGAAGGCTGGGTCGGCGTTGGAGGGGTCTTCCAGCCAGCGCAGTTTCCTGGCCTGTGCCCAGGCCAGGAGTTGGGCCCGGGAACATTCGAGCAGGGGCCGCAACAACCGCGCCCCCCCCAGGGGGGCGACCATGGGCATGGCCGCCAGGCCCTTGATGCCACTGCCCCGTAGCAGGGCCAGGAGCAGGGTCTCGGCCTGATCGTCCCGGTGCTGGGCGGTCAGCACCAGGTCGCCGGGTCCGGCCAGTTCCCGCAGGAGGGCGTAGCGTCCCTCCCGGGCCAGGGCCTCCAGGCTCTCCCCGGGCCGGCGGTGTAACGCCAGGCGGCGCAAGGTGAGGGGAACCCCCAGCGCGGCGCAGACCTGGCGGCAATGTTCCGCCCAGGCGGGGGAATCCGGATGCAGGCCATGATCGACGTGGATGGCCGCCAGGGGCAAAGATCGCCGCAAGGGAGAGCGTGCAGGCGAGGCGGTTGGTTGGGAGAGGTTACCGGCTGCGGGCGCGGCGGTTGGCTGGGAGGGGTTACCGGCTGCGGGCGAGTCGGCGAGGTCGCAGGAATGGTAGGCGGCGTAGGCGGCCGAGGCCCCTGGCTCAAACTGCGGGATTGCCTTAGGTTCGGTTTCGGGCTCATGCCAGGCGGCGAGGAGATGCAACAGGACGGTGGAATCCAGCCCCCCGCTGAAGGCGACCCAGACCCGCGGGGCCGGGAGCCAGGGGGACAGCGTCCGCTGGAGACCCGCCAGGGTCAGGGGCTTCATGGCAAAGCCGGCAGCGCGCGCCGGCCGCTACTCCTTGAAGCGCGCGAAGCCCATGAGGCGCTTATAGCGCCGCGCCAGCAAATCATCCAGGTCTTCGTCGGCGAGGATATCCAGGTGGCGGACCAGGGCCTCTTTCAGGCTCGACGCCATCTGCCCGGGGTGGCGGTGGGCACCGCCTAGGGGCTCGGGGATGATCTCATCCACCAGGGCATGCTCCTTGAGCTTGTCGGAGGTGATGGCCATGGCCTCCGCCGCCAGGTCGGCCTTGTCGGCGCTGCGCCAGAGGATGGAGGCGCACCCCTCGGGGGAGATGACGGAATAGGTCCCGTATTGCAGCATCAGCAGCCGGTCGCCGACGCCGATGGCCAGGGCGCCGCCGGACCCGCCCTCGCCCACCACGGTGCAGATGATCGGGGTGCGCAGATGGGCCATGACCATCAGGTTGCGGGCGATGGCCTCGCTCTGGCCGCGCTCTTCGGCGCCCACCCCCGGATAGGCCCCCGGCGTATCGATGAAGGTGAGGATGGGCAGTCGGAAGCGCTCCGCCAGTTCCATCAGGCGCAGGGCCTTGCGGTATCCCTCCGGCCGGGGCATGCCGAAGTTGCGCTGGATCTTCTCCTTGGTGTCCCGCCCCTTCTGGTGGCCGATGATCATGACCGAGCGACCCGCCAGCCGCGCCACGCCGCCGACGATGGCCGGATCGTCGGCGAAGGCGCGATCCCCGTGCAGTTCCTGGAAGCCGGTGAAGATGCGCGGCACATAGTCCAGGGTGTAGGGTCGCTGGGGATGGCGGGCGAGCTGGGAGATCTGCCAGGGGGTCAGATTGGCGAAGGTGCTCTCGGTGAGGGCGCGACACTTGGTCTGGAGGCGCTCGATCTCCTCGCCGATGTTGATGGCGCTGTCGTTGCCCACCAGCCGCAATTCCTCGATCTTGGCCTCGAGCTCGGCGATGGGTTGTTCAAATTCGAGAAAGTTGAGATCCATGATCACGGCACTGCGGGCAAATTTCGTTCCATCTTAATCAAAATCGGTCCCAGGCGACAGGGCTGATCCGCGACCCGATCTCCGGCTCCCCGGCTTCCGGCATCGGACAGGCTTCAGATGAACCTGAGGAGCCAGAGTTGGCGGACTCGCCGCAGCGAGTCGGGGCATCTGGCGGGGATGTCATCCGTGTGATGATGGCGTCAGACCTACAAGGGCGGATCAGGTTGCCCCCCGCAGCCAGGTGATCCTCCCTGAGCCGATGGAATCCAGAATGGTTCGGCTATAGTTATGTACATCCCGCCACCCAGCGGCCTGACGTTGTTCCGGAGGATCACCTCACGGATGTTCGCCATGCACAATCGCCCTCTGATCCCGCTTCCCTTGATCCTGCTGTATGTCCTGTCCCTGTTCGCGCTGGCCCCCCCGCGGGTATCCGCCGAGGAGCCCTGGGTCAGCCTCGGCGACGATGGCCAGCCTCAGGTCCATCTCTACTTCTTCTGGGCCCTGACCTGCCCTCACTGCACCGAGGCCCATCCCTCCATCGAGGCCATCCCGCGGGAGCGACCCTGGGTCCGGCTGCATGACCTGGAGCTGACCCGCCACCCCGACAACGCCCACCGCTACCGGGCCATGGCGACCCGGCTGGGGGCTGCCTCGGCATCGGTGCCGGCCCTGATCTTTTGCGGTGAACTCCACCTGGGCTGGGACAGGGACGAAACCACCGGCGAGATGATCCGCCAACGCCTGGACAACTGCCGGGAGCGGGCCCTGTTCATGCTGCCGGCGGGGCCAGCGATCGCGCATCCGGCCCAGGCCACCCCCGCCCCCAGCCTGGACCCCACCACCGGTTCGTCATCCCCGGAGGTGACATCCCCTCCGCCGAAAGTGGCACCCTCCCCCCCGGCGGTGACTCCTTCCCCCCCGGAGGCGGCCATCGACCTGCCCTTCATCGGGGCCGTCGATCCCGCCAGCCTCTCCCTGCCGATGCTGACCCTGGTCCTGGCTGGACTGGATGCCTTCAACCCCTGCGCCTTCTTCGTGCTGTTGTTCCTCCTGTCGATCATGGTCCATCAGCACAACCGCAACCGGATGCTGATCATCGGCGGAATCTTCGTCACCATATCGGGCCTCATGTACTTTGCCTTCATGGCGGCCTGGCTGAGCGTCTTCCAGTTGCTCGGCCACCTGGCCTGGGTCACCCTCGCCGCCGGCCTCCTGGCCGTCTTCATCGGCGCCATTAACGTCAAGGACTTTTTTCTCTTCAATCACGGCCTCTCCCTCTCCATCCCGGCAGCGAAAAAGCCGGATATCTTTCGCCGTGCCCGGGCCATTCTCAGCGCTGACAGCCTGCCAGCCATGGCCGCCGCGACGGTCTTCCTGGCCATCGCCGCCAATTTCTACGAATTGCTGTGCACGGCCGGCTTCCCCATGGTCTACACCCGTCTGCTCACCCTGGCTGACCTGACCACCGCCGGCCGCCTGGCCTATCTGGCCGCTTACAACCTCATCTACGTCCTGCCGCTGGGGCTGATCGTGGTCTTCTTCGCCCGCAACCTTGGCTCGCGCAAGCTGACCGAACGGGAGGGCCGGCTGCTCAAGCTGTTGTCCGGCATCATGATGCTGGGCCTGGGGGCACTGCTGCTGATCGCGCCGGAGCTGATCAGCCACCTGGGGGTCGCCTTTGGACTCATGGCTGTGGCCGTTGGCCTCACCGTCATCGCCGCCCGCTTGACCAGAACCCGGGCCTGAAGGCCGGCCTTGGCGCTGGGGTCGGCGGCTGGGCCTCGGCTTGGGCTCAGCTTGGTCTCTCGACGCCTTCCCTTGGCGCTTGACCCTGGAACGGGTCCGGCGCCTGGGCACTGCCCCTGGTCGCTTATCCCCCTGGGTCCGGCGCCAGACCCGTGGAAGGGTTCTGACGCCAGGGCTCCGCTCCAGGCACGAAACCCATCCTTCGGACTTTGACAATTGTCATTTTTGTGCTTTCATTTGTATCAGGCTCCGTCGTCGGGGAGCCGGCCCCAGCCGCGCCGGTTTGCGGTCCCCAATACCAAAAACCGTTCTCCGACAATCAGATAAAATAATTAAATAATAAATTCCAGCCACACCGAGGAATCCAAATCCCCCATCATTGGTAGAGCCGTATCGCCATCCGGGGACTGATACCATGCGAGGAGGTTTCCGCAGATGACGAGTATCGCATTCGCCGACCCAGGGCCCCAGGGCCTCCTGGGTTTGTTGAATGGCTGGCTCCTGGCCCGCCGCACCGCCCGGGAAGTGGGGCACGAGCGGGCCGCTGCCATCGCCGAGGCCATCGAAGAGGTCATCGCCGGGACGGAACCCAAGCTGCGCGCCCTCGGCCATTACGACCGGTTTCTCTGGCCCGTCGTCGCCGACGCCCTCGATTACATCGCCGAGCTCATCGCCCGGCTGCCCCCGCCCATCGAGCTCAGCCGCGTGGCCTGGGCGCGGGACCCCCACGTCAATGCCTTCTTCGCCACCGCCGCCGACCTGCCGCTATTCCTCAGCCGCAGCAAGGAACTGCGGGATTTTTTCCAGCGCCACCCGAGCGCCACCCACGCCTTCGCCATCCTGACCCTGACGCGGAAGGAAAAACAGGTCTTCGGCATCAGCCTCCAGGACGAGATAGTGCGGCGGGACGTGGCCCTGACCAGCATCGATTTTACGGATCCCACCCTTCTGGGCCCCGCCGCCACCGAGGAGGAAGTTCGCGAGGAGGCTCGCCATTGCGCCCTGAACCTTTATATCGGCCTGGCCAAGGAACGCCTGGCCAGGAGCAAGGCGAAGTGGGAGGGCCTGGATCATGAGCGGCTCATCCTGGAGACGCGGATCAATGGCCTGCGTGCCCAGACCCGCCAGGGGGCGGAGGACGCCGCCGGGATGCGGGAACAAATCGCCGCTTCCGAGGAACGACTGGCGGCCAATGGTCAGGAACGGGCCGCCCTGGGGAGTCTCCCCAACCGGCTGGAGGCCATGCTGAAAGAGATCCACCGCATCCTGGCGGACCCGCGGGGCGAGCTCCAACTGGCCCCCTCTTCCCTGCGCGTGGATCGGCTGGGCATCAAGCAGGAGGGGGGCCAGGCGGCGGGGATGCCGGCCAACGACCTCTCCCTGCTGGAATGCACCACGGCCACCAGTCAGCGGGTCATCGCCCTGGTGCGCTGTTCCCGGGAAGAGTTGCTGACCCTGGATCAGATCGTGGCCCGGGTCGAGCCCTATCTGGCCTCCCAGATGGGCATCAGGGGGTCGTAAGTCGCGGGGCCGCCAGACAGCGATTGGCCAGGCAGCAGGCATGGCACCGCGGCTGGGGGCGACAAACCTCCTTGCCATGGCGCACGATGAGGGCATGGTATTCGTTGAAGAGGGCGGCATCCGGACCCAGGGCGGCCTCCAGGCCATGGCGAATGGTCTCGTAGCCCTCTTCGCCCCCTAATTCCCCCAAGCGGGAAAGAATCCGCCGGGTATAGGCGTCGACGACGAAGACGGGCCGCGCGAAGGCATAGAGCAGCATGTCATCCGCCGTCTCCGGTCCCACGCCTGGGATGGCGAGCAAGCGGTGGCGCAATTCGGCCGTGGGCAACCGGGACAGGCCCCGCCGCCTCCCCGCCGCCAGGTAAGCGGCGCAGAATGCCCGCAGCCGCCGGGTCTTGACGTTGAAATAACCCACCGGACGCAGACATTGCGCCAATTCGGCCTCGGGCAGATCCAGGATGGCGGCCGCCTTCAGGGGCGTCCGGGCCTTCAATTGGGCCAGGCCCCGCTCGACGTTGGTCCAGGCGGTGTTCTGGGTGAGCACGGCGCCGACCATGACCTCGAAGGGGGTCTCCGCCGGCCACCAGTGCTGAGGGCCATAGGTGGCCAGCAGGGCCTCGAAGACCGCGATGAGACGACCCCGCTCCAGGGCCAAGGCCGGGTGACTCAGAATCTAAAATCCTTGGGGATGACCACCACCCCGCCGGGGGAGACGTAGAAGCGCGCCCGGTCCGCCGCCGGGTTCAGCCCGATTTGGGTCTGGGGCGGGACCTGGATGTCCTTGTCGATGATGCAGCGCCGCAGGTGCGCGCGCTCCCCCACCGAGACGCCATGGAAGAGGA
>SBFV01000203.1 GCA_006227775.1 Gammaproteobacteria bacterium
TACCCTTGGGGATGTCGGCCGCCACGACATGGCTGAATTTGATGACGATGGGTTCCGCGGCCTGGGCCATGAAGGCCAGGCCCAGACAGGCCAGGCCCAAGAGGATGGAGGTGCGTTTCATGTTCAGTGAGTCTCCTCGTTACTGATAGCTATCGCAAATCGATTTTCAGCCTTCCCGGTTCCTCCCTGGCCTAACCAAAAACCGAAATGCCCTGGGTGTGAAGGTCGTCTTGGTGAGTGGATCGCCACAGCCGCGTCCTGGCTCCCTTCCAGGCGGCTTGGACCGTGACCGGGGCGGAGTTTAGTTCAGTTTATACGTTCATTACCAGAATAATGGTTACGCCGACCCCTTGCCTTCGCCCTGAACTCGGGGGGCACAAGAGGCCCCGGGCAGGAGAGAGGACGAGTTACGGGGCTAGCGCGGTTGCGAGTGCACCGGCCCCGCGGGCGAGGAGGGACGGGACCTCCTCCGGACACTTCGGGAAGCCCGTCTATAATTAATCCCAGTTATCGAACTCTGGAGCCACTCCCCATGGCCCGCCTGCCCCGTTTCGTCCTGCCTGGGTACCCTCAACACCTCATCCAACGTGGCAAGGAGCACCATGCCATTCTCCGGGACGAGGCCGACTACTGGTATTTCTGGGAGTCCCTGATCAAGGCCAGTGACAAGTTTGGCTGCGACATCCATGCCTATGTGCTGATGCCGACCCACTTCCACCTGCTCCTGACCCCCCGGGGGGCGGATAGCGTAGGCAAACTGATGCAGAGTGTCGGCCGCTACTATGTCCGGTATTTCAACGACCGCTATCAGACGGAGGGGGCCCTCTGGGGTGGCCGATACCGGGCCACCCTCCTAGACCCGGACGCTTACCTGCTGCCTTGCGCCCATTATGTTGAACTCAACCCCGTCAGGGCCGGACTGGTGAGCGGACCGGGAGAATACGACTGGTCCAGTTACGGTTCCAACGCCCTGGGCACCGAGGACCCCCTGGTAACACCCCACCCCCGCTACTTCCGCCTGGGACGCTCCAAAAAGGCCCGCCAGAACGCGTACCGGGCCTTGTTCGACGACACCCCCCTCGACCCCGCGCAGATCCAACGCATTCGCGACGCGACCAACAAGTCCTGGCTCCTGGGCAGCCAGGACTTCGCCCGGGGCATCGAGTCCCTGGTCAACCGCCGCGCCAGCCCCAGGCAGCGGGGGGGCGATCGCCGCTCCCAGGCCTTTCGGGCGGCGCAGGCGGCCCGTGACACCCAAGCCGGGGTGGATCAGTTGAGATAGCTTTTCGCCTCTTCCCCTGGGTTTGGCAGGCCCGCAATTCGCCAGATGGCGCGGCAACCGCCAAACAAGGACTTGACCTGGTCCCGGTTGAGATCCGTTCCCCGGCAGACCTGACGCAGATTTACCGGGGAACCCAGCCGCAGGAATTTTTCCCGGATGAAGCCGATCACCCGCCAGTGGGCCTCGGTCAGAGTATCGAGTCCCTCCTCCTCCGCCAGGGTGCGCGCCAAGTCCTGGCTCCAGAGGGCCGACTCGATGAGAAAGCCATCCTCGTCAAAGGCCAGGACGGCATGGCGGGGGGCGGTGGGGGCGGTGCTGGGGGTAGCGAGACGATGCATGGGGCTGTACTCCTGAGGTTCCACGCCAGGGCGGGATAAAAAAGGTTGTGGCTGCCGGTGATCCGGCTTAGGAAGGAGTATGGCGCCAGGAAGGAATAACGTGAAATAATCATTTATGCTTTTTTATTAATTTACGTGATATGGATCTGCGGCAGCTTCGCTCCTTGGTCGCCCTGGTGGAGGCCGACTTCAGCGTCAGTCGCGCCGCCCAGCGATTGCACCTGGTGCAGCCCGCCGTCTCCCAGCATCTCAAGCAACTGGAGACGGAACTCGGCTTCAGCCTTGTCCAGCGCCAGGGCAAACGGCTCCTGGGGCTGACCGCGGCCGGGGCGGAGGTTCTCCGCCATGCCCGCGCCACTCTCGCGGAGGTGGCCAATATCCAGGCGATCGGCCAGGACCAGGCGGAAGACCGGGTCGGCGTGCTACGCCTCGGTACCACCCATGGTCAGGCGCGCTACGTGCTGCCCCCCCTGATCCGCCGGTTCCGCCAGGGCTATCCCGGGGTGGAGATCCAACTCCACCAGGCAACGCCCGAGCAGTTGGTGGCCATGGTGCTGCGCGACGCGGTGGACCTGGCCATCTGCACCGAGGCCATCGGGAAGCACCCCGAGCTCATCGCCACCCCCTGCTACCGTTGGAATCGCTGTCTGATCGCCCCCCTCGACCATCCCATCCTCGCCCGATCCCCCATCAGCCTGGAATTGTTGGGGGATCAGCCCCTGGTGACCTATGTCGCGGGCTTCAGCGGTCATGGGCATTTCAACGCCGCCTTCGCCCGGGAGGGCCTCAAGCCCCGCCTGACCGTGAGCGCCGCGGACGCGGATGTAATCAAGACCTATGTCCGCGAGGGCTTCGGGCTGGGCATCATCGCCGACCTGGCCTACGACCCCTTGCTGGACGTGGATCTGGGTCGGCGCGATCTCAGTCACCTCTTTCCCTGGGAAGTGACGCGCCTCGCCCTGTCCCGCGCCAAATATCCCCGGGCCTTTCAACGGGCTTTCATGGCCTTGTTCCAGCGGGAGGCGGCGGCGGAAGTCCGCAAGCGCCAGGGTCGGGAGTAGACCTGACGCTTGAGCCTTCGTGGCCTCCCCGCGGAGGGTCGGGTGGCATCTGGCGGAGGACGCCGTGAAACCATCGCTGCCGGCATGACGACCGCCTCCCCGCGGTTGACACCCCCGCCAGACGCCACCGACCCGAGAAAGCGCGGCCAGGGACCCCCTCCGGGTGGGGAATTGGCGACCACTTCCCGCTACACTAGGGCCATCGCCGGACAAGAGCCGGATTTTCTCTCCTGGAGGGTCCTCATGCGTACCATCGAAGCCGAGTCCCAGGTCCTACGGGACCTGCGTGAGGAAAGCGCACTCGTCACCGCCCGGTCCCACCCTGACTTCACGGTCTGGGCCGTCCGCCATCCCACCCTGGGTAAGCTGGTGATCGTCGAAGGGCGGGACGGCAGCGGGATCGTCGTCGAAACCGAGGAATAGCCCAGAATTGGCGATGGGTATAATGCCAATTTGACGGCCACCTCCCTGGCCGTCGCGGTCCCCGCCCCCCCCTTAAGACACAGCGAACGGGGGCGGGACCCGGAACCTGGATACTGCGATGGCCAAAAAGATTGTCGATAGCCCTAACGCTGGCCCGAAGGCTGGCGCCAAGACTGGCCCAAAGACCGCTTCGTACCCTCAGGTGCCGCCAAAGGAGGTGCCCCCCTCCCCTGCCGGCGGCACGGCCTCGGCGGCACCGGCGGCCGTAGGACAGGGTAAGGCACCACCGCTGACCGCGCCGGAGGCGCGCCCCAGCACCTCCGCGCCCGCCAGGGCGGAGGCCCCCGCGACCCCAAGACCAAGGGCAGCCGCCGCTCCGGCGACGCCCGCGCCAACGCCGGTGGCCCTGGATATGAGCGAGCTGGTTAAGACCGCCCCGGAGTCGCTGCTTACCCCGACGCCCGAGGTCGAGACCCCCACCCCACCGCCGGTTCCCGCGCCCGTCCCTTCCACCCTTCCTGAGCCTGCCCCAGCTCCAGTCCCAGAGCCAGTTCTGGCAGTAGCCCTTACCTCCATCCCAGCGTCGGTTCCCGAGGCAGCGCCCTCACCGGCCCAGGCACCTAGCCCAGCGCCGGTTTCCGCACCCGTCCCCTCCCCGGTCCCGCCTCCCCTCCCCTCCGAGCCCCAGGGCCCGCAACTGGTCGAGGAACCGGAATCGGTCCACATCCTGGAGCCTTTCCCGGAACAGCCCGAGCCCCCGCCTAATCCGGAGCCCTCGCCCCACCTCTATCACGGACCCAGCCTCTACATCGCCCAGATCTCCCCGGAGATGGCCCCCGTGGCCAAGGTCGGGGGTCTGGGGGACGTGGTCTTCGGCCTCGCCCGGGAGCTGGCCATCCGGGGCAACCATGTCGAGATCATCCTGCCCAAGTACGACA
>SBFV01000302.1 GCA_006227775.1 Gammaproteobacteria bacterium
GCGGCCTTGGATGGCCAGGTTCTCGGCCCGCAGGACCTCGTTGTCCTGGCGCAGTCTGGACTCCTGGGCGAAGAAGTCCTCCAAGACCCGCACCACCCCACCGGGCAGGTCGGCGAGATAATGCAGGGGGGCTACCAGCAGGGACAGGGCCGAGCGCAGCGGCTCCAGCAGGTGCTGGCGCTGATCCGCCACCATGAGGCCCATGGAGAGGAGGACCGCGATCACCACCCGGTAGGTAGGCGAGGGCCCGCGCAGAAAGAGAGGTTTGATGGGGCTAACCTCAGGTCAGTGGCCGGACGGCGGTGACTTGGTCCGGCCTGCCCTTGGGGTCGGGTTCAGCTCTACTCGCGGATGAAAAGTTGGACACCGTGCTCGTCGATCATCTCCAGGGCGCGGCCGCCCCCCCGGGCGACGCAAGTCAGGGGATCGTCGGCCACCAGCACGGGCAGGCCGGTCTCGTCGGCCAGGAGGCGATCGATATCTCGCAGCAGGGCGCCCCCGCCGGTGAGGACGATGCCTCGGTCCGCCACGTCCGCTCCCAGTTCCGGCGGTATTTGCTCCAGGGCGTTCTTGACCGCCCGGGTGATGCCCGCCAGGGGCTCTTCCAGGGCCTCGATGATCTCATTGCTGTTGAGCTTGAAGGCCCGGGGGATGCCCTCGGAAAGATTGCGGCCCTTGATCTCGATCTCCCGCACCTGGCTGCCGGGATACGCGGAAGCGATGGCGTGTTTGACCTTCTCCGCCGTTGCCTCCCCAATGAGGGTGCCATAGTTGCGGCGCACGTAGTTGATGATGGCCTCGTCGAAGCGATCGCCCCCGATACGCACCGAGTTGGAATAAACGATGCCGTTGAGGGACAGCACCGCCACCTCCGAGGTGCCACCGCCCATGTCCAGCACCATGGAGCCACAGGGCTGGTCCACCGGCAGGCCGGCCCCGAGGGCGGCGGCCATCGGCTCCTCGATGAGATGCACCTCCCGCGCCCCAGCCCCCGCCGCCGACTCCTTGATGGCCCGGCGCTCGACCTGGGTGGAACCGCAGGGGACGCAGATCAGCACCCGCGGGCTCGGGCGCATGAAGCGCGACTTGTGCACCTTGTGGATGAAAAATTGCAGCATCTTCTCGGTGACCGTGAAATCAGCGATCACCCCGTCCTTCATGGGCCGGATGGTGGTGATGTTCTGGGGCGTGCGGCCGAGCATCTGCTTGGCCTCCTCGCCCACCGCCACCAGGGTCTTGGGACCGCCGGTCTGGTCCTGATGGATGGCCACCACCGAAGGCTCGTTGAGGACGATGCCCTGGCCGCGGACATAGATAAGGGTGTTGGTCGTCCCGAGGTCGATCGAAAGATCGTTCGAGAACATCCCTCGAATTCGTCGAAAAAACATCGAACTCTTACCTTGGGATTGTTATGTGATAAGGATGGCCCCGTGGGATAGACTCCCAGGACACGGAACTGGCGGGCACCCGCCGCGCGCTGAATGGCGGGGGGGAAGGATGGCACCGGTAACCTGATTGCGCTAGGGGTCGGTTAATCTAACAATGCCCTCGCTTCCGGGCAAGGCGAAGCGCGTCGATATTTCATCCTGGGTCTCGCCACATCCCTGGAGATGTCGGACAGGGCCAGTTCCGGTCAGGCTGATTTGGCTCGCTACCAGGGGGACCAGGATCGCGCAGGGGGGGGACGGCCAAGGCCCGGCTGTGCTATTTTTTCCGCCTTCAGCCAACAGCCGGAGCCCCTGCATGTCACTTACCCGATCCGACGTGGACAAGATCGCCTTTCTTGCGCGCATCGAGATCTCGGAGGCCGAGAAGGATCGTTATGTCCATGATCTCAACGGGATCCTCGCCCTGGCGGAGCAGATGAACGCCGTGGACACCGGGACCATCAGTCCCATGGCCCACCCCTTACGCATGACCCAGCGGCTGCGGCCGGATCAGGTGACGGAACCGGGCCAGCGGGAGCTCTTCCAGGGGATCGCCCCCGCGGTCGAGGAGGGACTCTACCTGGTGCCCAAGGTCATCGAATAGGCACAGCCCACAGGCTCTTACCTGAGACAGATCCTGAGGCTTATCCCTAGGGTCCGTCTATCAGGCCCATCCATTGCGCCTGAGGGTACCCCGACCTTCATTGCTTGGCGTGACTGAAATACCCTAGGATCGCGAGACGCCGTAGATTTAATCGGATAGGCCGGTTCACCCCCTTTACCTCTCCCGGAAGCCCAATCTCCATGCACAACAAGACCATCGCCGAACTGGACCGCGGGTTGCGCCGGGGTGACTATTCCAGCATGGAACTGACCCGACACTACCTGGATCGTATCGAGCGCCTGAACCGACGCCTCAATGCCTTCATCACCGTGGACGCGGACCAGGCCCTGGCGGCGGCGGAGCGGGCCGACTCCCGGCGCCGCCTGGGTCAGGCCGGCCCCCTGACCGGCATCCCCATCGCCCACAAGGACATCTTCTGCACCAAGGGCATCAAGACCAGTTGTGGCTCGCGCATGCTGGACAAGTTCATCGCCCCCTATAACGCCACGGTGGTGGAACGGCTGGAAGAGGCGGGCGTGGTGATGCTGGGCAAGACCAACATGGATGAGTTCGCCATGGGTTCCTCCAACGAGACCAGTTGGTACGGCCCGGTCAAAAATCCCTGGGACGAGACCCGGGTGCCCGGGGGCTCCTCCGGGGGTTCGGCGGCGGCGGTGGCCGCCCGCCTGTGCGCGGCGGCAACGGGCACCGACACCGGCGGCTCCATCCGCCAGCCGGCGGCCCTCTGCGGCTTGACCGGGCTCAAGCCGACCTATGGCCGCGTCTCCCGCTGGGGCATGATCGCCTTCGCCTCCAGCCTCGATCAGGCGGGCCCCATGACCCGCACCGCCGAGGACGCCGCCCTGCTGCTGCAGGCCATGGCCGGTTTCGACCCCCGGGACTCCACCAGCGCCCCGGAGCCGGTACCCGACTATCTGACCGGCATCGGTAACGATCTTAACGGCCTGCGGATCGGATTGCCCAAGGAGTACTTCGGCGAGGGCCTGGATGCCAGCGTGGCCGCGAGCGTCGAGGCCGCTGTCGACGCCTACCGCCGCCTGGGGGCGGAGATCCGCAACATCAGCCTGCCCAACAGCCCCCTCTCGGTACCCACCTACTATGTGGTGGCCCCGGCGGAATGCTCCTCCAACCTGGCCCGGTTCGATGGCGTGCGCTACGGCCACCGCTGCCAGGACCCACGGGACCTGACCGATCTCTATACCCGCAGTCGCGCCGAAGGCTTCGGCGCCGAGGTCAAGCGTCGCATCATGATCGGCACCTACGTCCTCTCCGCTGGCTACTACGACGCCTACTACCTCAAGGCGCAGAAGTTGCGCCACCTGATCAGCGACGACTTCCGCCGCGCCTTCGAGCAGGTCGACCTTATCCTGGGTCCCACCAGCCCCACTACGGCCTTCCAGCTTGGCGCCAAGGCAGACGACCCCGTGGCCATGTACCTCAACGACATTTACACCATCGCCACCAACCTGGCGGGCCTGCCAGGGCTGTCCCTGCCGGTGGCCCCGGCCGCGGGCCTGCCGGTGGGTCTGCAACTTATTGGTGATTACTTCCAGGAAGCCCGGCTGCTCAATGCCGCTCACCAACTGCAACAAGCCACGGACTGGCACCTGGCCACGCCACCCGGCTTCGACTGAGCCTGGCCGGGTAAAACTTTTCCCGCCTAACGGCTCCACTGCGGACCCGTTCCCACCGCCCTGGAAAGACCGCGGCTGGACCTGGACGGGCGGGCCCTGATCGAAGGTCGTTATGCCCTCACCGCGGCCATTGCCGCCCTCGACCAGGCAGCGCAGCCAGGCGCGTCGGATCCTCATCGCTTGTCACGGCGCGGCTTGAAGCCCGTGAACCGTCTTGAGAGGCTCGCCGCCCCTCCGATGATCAAAGCCCCGCTGGCGTCTTCATGCTAGGGAACCGCGGGCAAGGACGCCTGAGGGGATGAAGCGGCCGCCCCTTTGGGCCTAAACAGCGGCTTGTCCAGCCACCAGGGG
>SBFV01000148.1 GCA_006227775.1 Gammaproteobacteria bacterium
TGACGGGGCCCAGGCGGCGCTGCAACTGGCGCAGGATCAGCCGCACCTGTCGCTGGTGGCCTTCTAGCTGACCCTCCTGTCGGCCTTCCTGTCGGCCTTCACCATAGACCGCTTGATAAAAGCGGGTCTGCTGCAAATCGGCGACGGGTAACTGCAACATGTCCCGTATCTCCCCCCGGGATAACCTGGGAAATTTATACACCAGGATGGTTTCGACAAGGTCGAGTATTTCCAGGGGGGTCATCACGCCAGCCGATGAGGGCGGGCGCCGCTCACCCCGCACCGCGGCAGGCACAAACAGCGCATCGCCCGTCCCCGCCGCCAGCCTGGCGAGGCACCCGCGCTGCCGCCGATGTGGCTTATATCTCAACAACCGCCAGCGTAACCCTTGCGCCCCCCTCGCCCCCACCCTCCCCCACCAGGGGGGTGGGAGCAAATCAGCCGCTGATGCCGCCGACGCCCTCCCGGGGCGCGCGGGGGCTGCACCCATAGCCCCCCGCGCTGATCAATGCCCCTCGAAGACCTCGGCCAGGGTGCGGGCGTCCAGCACCCGGTCGGTCCAGTGCTCGAGTTATTGCCCTTTGTGCCTCGAATGACCGACCAGCCTTTTGTAATGGTTGAGGTCGCGTGCGGGGCTGGGGCGTCGAGATCGAGCAAGGCATGCTGTTCGCCGGCAAAGATGTCGCGGCGTTGGCATGGGCGGCGATCAGACCCAGGTCCGCGGCGACCTCGATCATCGCCGACCGTGCCGCGTTGAGGGGATGGGGCAGATGGCCGAAGTCGGTCATGCCGCGGTGGCGGAACCGGACGCACTCTGTCGAATTCACCGAGCATAATAGCGCCTGGTTTCTTCGTCCGAGGTGTTGCCCGTGACCCGCCGTGCCGCTCTCCTTGCCGCCTTCGCCCTCCTCTCCACCCCGCTGCTCACCGCGGCGGAGGACCCCAAGCCCGTGCCCAAGGCCGGCCCCTGCCCCCCCGGCTACTACAGTGCGGGGAACTACTGCGTCCCCAATAAATGCGCCAAGCCCGTCATCGGCAAGGACGGCCCCTGTCCCCCGGGCTACTACGCCAGCGGTAACTACTGCCTCGGGCGGCCCGACAGCAAGACCGTCATCGAAAAGCGCGGTCCCTGCCCGCCGGGGTACTACAGCAGCGGCAACTACTGCATGAAGAGCCGGTAAATGCCCGCCGCGCCCCCTCAGTCCTCTGATGTGAGCGCGGGGGCATGCCTGTCCGTCCATGCCATAATGCCCGCCCAGCCAGCGAGGAGTCAGCCATGCACATCTGGGTCGATGCCGACGCCTGCCCGGCGGTCATCAAGGACATCCTTTACCGTGCCGCCCAACGGCGTGGCATTCCCCTTACCCTGGTGGCGAACCAGCCCCTGCAGACGCCACCTTCCCCCCTGATCCGCAGCCTGCGGGTACGCCAGGGCTTCGACGTCGCCGACCGGCACATCGCCGCCCACCTCCAGCCAGGGGATCTGGTGATCACGGCGGACATCCCGCTGGCCGCCGAGGTCATCGCCAAGGGAGGCGACGCCATCAACCCCCGGGGCGAACGCTATACCCCCGACAACATCCGCGAACGGCTGGCGGTGCGCAATTTCCTGGAGGAACTGCGCGGCGCCGGGGTGGCCACCGGCGGACCGCCCCCCCTGGGCCTGGCCGAGCGCCAGGCCTTCGCCAATGCCCTCGACCGCCTCCTGGCCCAGCGACGGGCCACCGAGGTTCGGCCATGAGCGCCGCCATGGCCTCACATACCGGCTTGACTGGGACCGAGGATGGCGGGCAGATGCCCCCCCGCCTGGCCTTCGGCACCCTGCGGGAACTGTTTTCCGCCATCAGAGCCAGGCGTCTGGGCTACTCCAGTTCCGCCAACTCCTGCCTGAAGAGCCGGTAGACCCCGGCGCGCCCAAGGGGCTGCTCAGGTGCGATACTCGGCGTTGATCTTGACGTAGTCGTAGGAGAGATCGCAGGTCAGTACCCGGGTGCGCGCCTGACCGCGGCCCAGGGCGACGCGGATGCCGATCTCGGCGCCCGCCATGGCGGCCCGACCCGCCTGCTCGGTATAGCCGGGGTCGCGGCCGCCGTCGCGGACGATCAAGGTGTCGCCCAGCCAGATGCGCACCCGGTCGATGTCGAGCCCGGGGAGACCCGCCCGGCCGACGGCGGCGAGGATGCGCCCCCAGTTGGGGTCCGAGGCGAAGAGGGCGGTCTTGACCAGGGGGGAGTGGGCAATGGTATCGGCGACGCGGCGGGCCTCTGGTTCATCCAGCGCCTCCTCCACGACCAGGGTCACCAGTTTGGTCGCGCCTTCCCCATCCCGCACGATCGCCGTGGCCAGTTCCTCGCACAGCTCCGTCAGGGCCTGGCGGAAGGCCCGCGCATCGGGCGAGTCCGCATCCACCAGGGGCGTGTTACCCAAGGTCCCGGTGGCGGCGAGGACGCAGGCATCATTGGTCGAGGTATCCCCATCGACCGTGATGGCATTGAAGGAGGTGGCGACGGCCTCCGCCAGGCTGGCCTGCAAGAGGCCCTGATCCAGGGCAGCGTCCGTGGCCAGGAAGGCCAGCATGGTCGCCATGTCGGGCCGGATCATGCCCGCGCCCTTGGCCATGCCCGTGATCACCGCCTCCCGCCCCCCCACGGCAAAGCGGCGCGACACCAGCTTGGGCCGCGTATCCGTCGTCATGATGGCGCGCGCGGCCCGGGGCCAGGCCTCCGCCGCCAGCTCGGCCCATGCCTGGGGAAGGGCGGCCACCAGCCGGTCCACCGGCAGGGACTCGCCGATGACGCCCGTGGAGAAGGGCAGCACCTCTTCGGCTTGGCAACCCGCCAGTCTGGCCAGGGTGGCGCAACAGGATTCCGCGGCTCTCAGTCCCAGGGGACCGGTACCCGCATTGGCGTTGCCGGAGTTGATCAGCCAGAAACGGGGCGGCGCCGCGGCCAGGTTCCGGCGCGCCAGGATCACCGGGGCCGCGCAAAAGGCATTGCGGGTGAAGACGGCGGCGCAGCGCGTACCCGGGGCCAGTTCCAGCAGACAGAGATCCTGACGGTTCGGATAGCGGATGCCGGCGGCCACCGCCGCCAGCCGGACCCCCGGCACGGGGTGAAAAGGGTTGGCCTCGTCGATCAAGCGGATCTCCCCCTCTGGATGCGGCCCGGAATCGCCCTGGCGGGCCTGCTCCATCTCCCAGGGAACCCGGGTACCTGGCCGCGAGCCGTCAAGGCGGCCAGGGTCATGAGTCAGGCCGTGGCGCCATGGCCATCAGGCCGAGGCACCGTGGCAATACTTGTATTTCTTGCCGGACCCGCAGGGGCAGGGCTCGTTGCGGCCGACCTTGCGGCCCTCCCGCACATAAGGCTGCTCCGGGGCGCGAATGGCCCTGGGCGGCTCCCCGGGGGCCTCGGCCTCCGCCGTGGGGCTGCTCAGACCCTGGAATTCCTCGTGCTTGAACTCGAACTGGCGCTCGGGCTCCGGGCGCGGCGGCGGGGCCAGGGGCGCGCCCTCGGTGGCCAGTTGCAAGCGCGACAGGGTGCCGATGACGTCGGCCTTGATGCTGTCCAGCATGGCGGAGAACATCTCGAAGGCTTCGCGCTTGTACTCCTGCTTGGGATTCTTCTGGGCGTAGCCGCGCAGGTGGATGCCTTGGCGCAGGTAGTCCATGGCGGCCAGGTGGTCCTTCCACTGGGTGTCCAGGGTCTGGAGCATGACCGCCTTCTCGACCTGGCGCATGACCTCGGGGCCGACCAGTTCTTCCTTTTCCGCGTAGCGCGCCATCAGGCCGTCGAGGACCCGTTGCCGCAGCGTCTCCTCGTGGAGACTGTCATCCGCCGCCAGCCACTGGCGCAAGGGCCAGTCGCCGCCGAAATGCTCGGCGAGGGCCCTTTCCGCCCCCGGCAGGTCCCACTGCTCCTCCAGGCTCTGGGGGGGGATATTGCGGTCGATCAGGCTGCCCAGGACGTCGGCACGCCACAGGGAGACGGTGTCGGACACGTCGCGGGCATCCATCAACTCGCGGCGCTGCTG
>SBFV01000432.1 GCA_006227775.1 Gammaproteobacteria bacterium
CCCGTCAACGAACCCTTGCTCGATGGCAACGAGAAGAAGTATCTGGCCGAGTGCATCGACACCGGCTGGATCTCCTCGGAAGGCCCCTTCGTCACCCGCTTCGAGCAGGCCTTCGCCGCCCGGGTCGGCCGTAAGCACGGCATCGCCGTCAGCAATGGCACCGCCGCCCTGGACGCCGCCGTCGAGGCCCTAGGCATCGGGCCCGGGGACGAGGTGATCCTGCCGACCTTCACCATCATCTCCTGCATCAACCAGATCGTCCGCGCCGGCGCCACCCCCGTGCTGGTGGACAGCGACCCGGACACCTGGAACATGGACGTGTCACGGCTCGAGGCTCTCATCACCCCACGCACCAAGGCGATCATGGCGGTGCATATCTATGGCCTGCCGGTGGACCTGGACCCCCTCCTCGACCTCGCCCGCCGCCATGGCCTCAAGGTGATCGAGGACGCCGCGGAGATGATCGGCCAGACTTACCGCGGCCGCCCCTGCGGCGGTTTTGGCGATATCAGCACCGTCAGCTTCTATCCCAACAAGCACGTCACCACCGGCGAGGGAGGCATGATCCTCACCGACGACGATGACCTGGCCGAGGTCTGCCGGGGCCTGCGCAACCTCTGCTTTCTGCCGCGCAAGCGCTTCGTCCACGAGCGCCTGGGGTGGAATCTGCGCATGACCAATCTCCAGGCCGCCCTTGGGCTAGCCCAACTGGAGCGGCTGGATGAATTCGTGGTCCGCAAACGGCGCATGGGTCAAGCCTATAGCTCGCTGCTCGCGGATATCCCCGGACTGCAACTGCCCCTCGCCCGGACTGACTACGCGGACAACATCTACTGGGTTTATGGCCTGGTTCTGAGCGACGCGCATCCCCTGGACGCGGAGGGCGCGATGCAACGGCTGGGGGCCGCGGGCATCGGGACCCGCCCCTTCTTCTATCCCATGCATCAACAGCCCGTCCTGCGTGACCGGGGGCTCTTCCCCACCGACTCCCATCCCGTGGCGGAGCGGATGTACCGGCGCGGCTTTTACCTTCCCAGCGGTCTGGCCCTGACGACGGCCCAGATGGAAGCGGTTGCCGCCGCCGTCCGGGTAGCCCTGGCATGAGGCGCATCCATCAGTGCCCCACGGACCTCGACGGCTTAAAGGTGCCAAGGGGGATACTTCCTTGCGACCGGTAAGGCTTGGGGTCCTGTTCGACCAGCACATCCACGAAGGGGGGGGCTTCCAGCAGGCCCTCAATGCCGCCCTGGTGGTGAAGGGGCTCAGTCCAGACCTGGTCGAACCCGTCTTCTTCACCAGCCTCACCGAAAATGTATCTATCCTGAGGCAGTTAGGCATCGACGCTCGCCCCTTGCGTTTCTCCCCGCACCAGCAGGTCGTCCTCAAAGCCCGCCGGGCCATCAACCATCCGTCCTGGCTGATCCTGATGAAGCGCCTGCTGGGGGCAAACGCCTTCGAGGCGTTTTTCACCCGCCAGGGGATCGATCTTCTCTACTTCCTGTCCCCGACCGGTCTGGCGGGGGACCTGGAACACCTCAACTACATCACCACCATCTGGGACTTCTGTCACCGGGATGATCCGGAATTCCCCGAGGTGCGCCTGGACTGGGAATTTGAGGTAAGGGAGCGTTTTTATCACCGCATCCTGCCCAAGGCCACCGCGGTCCTGGTGGACGCGGAATCCAGCCGCGTCCACGCCTGCCGCCGCTATGGCCTGGACCCGGAGCGCGTCCAGGTGATGCCCTTCGCCCCGGCGCCGGGCACCCGTCTTTCCGAGGCTGACTATCTGGCCGGTTACATCGATATCCGTAAGCAGTATGCCCTATCCGTCCCCTATGTCTTTTACCCCGCCCAATTCTGGGCGCATAAGAATCACGTCTATCTGTTGCGAGGCCTCCAACGGCTCGCCGACCACTTCGGGCATCGCATCGGCGCCATCTTCGCCGGGGGGAATAAGGGCAATCTTCCCCACGTCAAGGAGGTGACGGCCAGGCTGGGGCTGACGGAGCGCGTCCGCTTCGCCGGTTTCGTCCCCGACAATGAGATGCCCTATCTCTACCGGCAGTCCCTGGCCCTGGTCATGCCGTCCTATTTCGGTCCCACCAACCTCCCCCCCCTGGAAGCCTTCGCCTTGGGGGTCCCGGTCCTCTACCCTGATATAGCTGGCCTGCGGGAACAGGTGGGAGCGGCGGCGTTGTTGATGGATCTTCGGGACCCGGACTCCCTGGCGACGCACCTCAACGACCTGCTCAGCCAACCCGAGTTACGGCATCGCCTGGTAACGGATGGGCACAACCGACTGATCGAGCTCGACGCCCTTGACCGGATCAAGATTCTGGAACGGATTCTCCGGGATTTTCACGCCCGTCGAGCCACCTGGCGTTGATAGGGAATTCAGCGTCCGGGTAGTTGGTGGACCTTTTCCCACCAGGCCACAAGCCAGATGTAGTTCATGCGAACAACGGCTGATGGCAAGGGGGACCCAGATGGCGACAGCGACCAAGTTGGAAAGATGGAACCCTGGCAATATCCAGTCCAGCAACCAGCTATTCGCCCCACGGCGGAACTGTTATTGTCTCCGATCAGGCGCCGTGAATGCCTAGTCGTCGCGATCACGCGCACGAATCCTGCAAGCAACTGGCTTTGCCGGGTCCCACGGTGTCAGTCCCGACCTCCTACGCCCCTGATATTGAGAACCCTGGACCATGGACCTGCATACCCCTCTCTTCGTCGAACACCTCAGTCTGGGCGCCCGGATGGTGCCTTTTGGTGGCTGGGAGATGCCGCTGCATTACGGCTCGCAGATCGAGGAGCACTTGGCGGTGCGCGCCCGGGCCGGGATGTTCGACGTCAGTCACATGCGCGCGGTGGACGTCGGTGGAGTCGGGGCGCGGGGCTTTCTGCGGCGCTTGCTGGCCAATGACGTGGCGCGGTTGCGGGAGCCCGGCAAGGCCCTCTATAGCTGCATGCTCAACCCCGCCGGCGGAGTCCTGGATGACCTGATCGTCTACTTCCTGGGCGCGGACGGCTACCGGGTGGTGGTCAACGCGGCTACCACCGACAAGGACCTGGCTTGGATGCAATCTCAGGCCGACGAGACCCTCCACCTCAGGCCGCGCCGGGACCTGGCCATGATCGCGGTCCAGGGTCCCGCGGCGCGGGAGTTGGCCGCCCGCCACCTGCCCGGGAACCTGGGGGAGGCTGCCTTGGCGCTGAAGCCCTTCTACGCCACCCGCGGCGATATCGCTGGGGAGGCTGACTGGTTCGTTGCCCGCACCGGTTATACCGGCGAGGACGGCTTCGAGATCCTGTTGCCCGGGGACCAGGCCCCAACGCTATGGCGGGCCCTGGTGACGGATGGGGTGATGCCCTGCGGTCTGGGGGCGCGGGATACCCTGCGTCTGGAGGCGGGAATGAACCTATACGGCCAGGACATGGACGAGACGACCAGCCCCCTCGACTGCGGTCTGGGCTGGACGGTCGCCTGGGAGCCCGTCGAGCGCGATTTCATCGGCCGGGCCGCCCTGACGGCGCGGCGCGCCTCGGGCGACCTCAGCCCCTTCGTCGGCCTGCTGCTCACCGGGCGTGGCGTCCTGCGGGGTCACCAGCCCGTGCTGGTCCATGGCCAGATTGCCGGCATGGTCACCTCGGGCGGCTTTGGCCCCACCCTGGGACGTTCCATCGGACTGGCGCGCTTGCACCCGGGTACCGTTCTGGAAGCCGGCGAGGACTGCGCGGTGGAGATCCGCGGTAAGCCCGTAGCCGCCCGACGGTTCAACCCGCCCTTCGTGCGCCAGGGGGCGGTGCGCATCGACTTGGATTAAAATCGTCACCCGGACGGGAACACCGACAATCCATCGGCGACAGGTAACCATCAGCAGAGGACCCGAGACATGAGCCAAGTGCCCAGCAACCTCAGATACACCAAGGACCACGAATGGGCCCGCGACAATGGCGACGGCACCCTTACCGTCGGCATCACCGACCATGCCCAGGAGGCCTTGGGGGACTTGGTCTTCGTCGAGGTCCCTGAAACGGGACGGATGGTCGCGGCGGGAGAAGCCTGCGCCGTGGTGGAGTCCGTGAAGGCCGCCTCCGACATCTATAGTCCCCTAGCCGGGACCGTCGCCGCGGTCAATACGACGCTGGCCGATGCCCCGGAAAAGATCAACGAAGACCCCTATGACCAAGGCTGGATCTTCACCCTGACCCCGGCCGATCCCGCCGGCTACGCCGGCCTTATGGACGCGGATGCCTACGCCCGGTTCCTGGAAGACGCTTAAGCCCACGAGCCCCACCCGGCCCCTTTGCCACCACTCGGTTCCTTGGCAACCGCTCCCCAGCACCCAAAATAACGTCCATTTTCTAGTTCCCGCTTAGCGCCCGAGTGGGATCGCTCAATTCGGGCAGCAATTGATGGACGGTTTTCAGGGCTAAAGACCCCAAGCACCCCAGGCACTCTATCCCCCCATGCCTTTCATTCCCCACACGCCCGATCAGGTGAGGGCCATGCTGGCCGCCATCGGAGTCGAGGACATCGACGACCTCTTCGATGAGATCCCCCCCGCGTTGCGAGCCGGAGACCTGAGCACCCTTCCGGAGGCCCTGCCGGAAATGACGGTCGCCCGGCTCATGGCGGCAAGGGCCCGGGCCGATGGCCAGCCCCTGTGCTTCATCGGCGCCGGGGCCTACGACCACCATGTCCCGGCGGCGGTCTGGCAGCTTCTGTCCCGCGGTGAGCTTTACAGCGCCTACACTCCCTACCAGGCCGAGGCTAGCCAGGGCACGCTGCAGATCCTCTACGAATTCCAGTCCATGATGACGGCCCTGACCGCCCTGGACGTCTCCAACGCCTCCCTCTACGACGGTGCCTCGGCCGTCGCGGAGGCCATCCTCATGGCGGTGCGGGCCAGCCGCCACGGCAAGGTGCGGCGGGTGCTGATACCCCGTGGCCTGCACCCCCGCTACCGAGCCGTTGCCCAGACCATCGTCAGCCAGCAGGACATCGAATTGGTGGAGGTGCCCTTCGACCCCAGCGGTGGCCATCTGACCCTGGCGGCCTTGGAGCCCCTGGCCGCGGAGCCCTTTGCCGCCCTGGTGGTTCCCCAGCCCAATTTCTTCGGCGTCCTGGAAGAGGTCGACACCCTCACCGACTGGGCCCAGGCCCATGGTGCCCTGGTGATCGCCGTCGTCAATCCCCTCGCCCTGGCCCTACTCTCACCGCCCGGGGAATGGGGGAGCCAGGGGGCGGACATCGCCTGTGGCGAGGCCCAACCCTTCGGCATGCCCCTCGCTTCCGGCGGACCCTACGCCGGCTTCCTCTGCTGCAAGCAAGCCCTGATGCGGCAACTGCCCGGACGCATCGCCGGGCGCACCCTGGACCTGGACGGCAAACCCGGTTACACCCTGACCCTCCAGGCCCGGGAGCAGCATATCCGCCGCTCTCGCGCCACCTCGAACATCTGCACCAACCAGGGTCTGCTGGTCACCGCCGCCACCATCCACCTGGCCCTACTGGGGGCCGAAGGGCTGGCGCGGACCGCCGCCGCCTGCCATGCCAACACCCGGCGGTTGGTGGAGCGGCTGGGGGAGACCCGGGGCGTGACGCCCCGCTTCCACCGTCCGGTCTTTCACGAGCAGGCCTTGCGCCTGCCCGCGCCGGCGGCGGATGTGTTACGCTCCCTCGCCGCGCATAACATCCTGGGGGGGTTCGACTTGGGCGCCGACTATCCGGAGCTGGACCCGGCCATTCTGGTGTGCGCGACCGAATTGCGCACGAACGAGGACATCGACGCCTTCGCCGCCAAGCTGGCGCGGGTCATCGCCACCCGTAGCCAGGCCCGTTGCCCGGTAGAGCCGAAGTTTTGACCCCTGACCAGTCCTTACACCACCATCCTGATCCTGAAGGAGATACCTCATGGCCCAGACCGCCCTGCAAGGCAACCCCGTCCAACTCTCCGGTGACCTGCCCGCCGTCGGCGGCTCCGCCCCGGATTTTTCCCTGACCGCCGGGAACCTGAGCGACGTCAGCCTGGCCACCTACGCGGGTAAAAAGAAGCTGCTCAACATCGTGCCCAGCCTGGACACCGGGGTCTGCGCCGCCTCCACCAAAAAATTCAACGAGATGATGGCTGGTCGGGACGATGCCGTCGCCCTGGTCATCTCCGCCGACCTGCCCTTCGCCTCCGGTCGCTTCTGCAGCGCCGAGGGCATCACCAACGTCATCAACCTGTCCATGATGCGTTCCCGCAATTTTGCCAAGGATTACGGCGTTCTCATCGTCGACGGTCCCCTGGCCGGCATCACCGCCCGCGCCGTGGTCGTGCTCGATGCCGACGATAAGGTGCTCTACACCCAACTGGTTCCCGAGATCACCCAGGAACCGGATTACGATGCCGCCATGGCCGCCCTGGGCTGAGCCCGAGGCCCAACGGAATCTAGGTTAAGACCTAGCGGAGTGGGGCCCAGGGCCGGCCGGAGCCAGCCAAGGCCCCCGATGTCCCTGGCTACCCTGGCGGGAATGGGCACTGGGGAAGGGGCCAGTCCCGCTGATTCCCTTTATCCACTTGGCCCTTTTCTCATCGACCCGGTAGCGAGCCGCCGATGCTGATCTTCGAAGAATCCCGCCCCGGCCGACGCGCCCGCGCCCAGGCCCCCCTGACGTCTCCGGACAGCGCGGACCTGCCCGCGCACCTGCGGCGCCAACGCCCTCCCGCCCTGCCGGAAGTCGGCGAACTCCAGGCGGTGCGCCACTATACCCGCTTGTCGCAACAGAACTTTTCCATCGACACCCATTTCTATCCCCTGGGCTCCTGTACCATGAAGTACAACCCCAGGGCCTGCCATGCCCTGGCCTCCCTGCCGGGTTTCCTGGGGCGCCATCCCCTGTCCCCGCCGAGCCATAGCCAGGGCATCCTCGCCTGCCTGTTCGAGTTGCAGGAAATCCTGGCCGCGGTGACTGGCATGCACGCGGTCTCCCTGGCCCCGGCCGCGGGCGCCCAGGGCGAGTTCGCCGGCGTGGCCATGATCCGGGCCTACCATCGGGCGCGGGGCGACCTGGCGCGACGGGAAATCCTGGTCCCCGACGCGGCCCATGGCACCAACCCGGCTACCGCCGCCATGTGCGGCTTCCAGGTGCGGGAAATCCCCACGGGTCCGGCCGGCGACCTGGATCTTCAGGCCCTCCAGGCCGCCCTGGGACCTCAGACCGCCGGGATCATGCTCACCAATCCCAGCACCATTGGCGTCTTTGAGCGCGGTATCCAGGCGGTGGCGGATCGGGTCCACCAGGCGGGGGGGCTGCTCTATTACGACGGCGCCAACCTCAACGCCATCCTGGGCAAAGTGCGCCCGGGCGACATGGGCTTCGACGTCATCCACATGAACCTGCACAAGACCTTCGCCACCCCTCACGGGGGCGGGGGACCCGGCGCCGGTCCGGTGGGCGTCGCGGCTCGGCTGGCACCCTTCCTGCCCCTGCCCCTGGTGGCTCGAGATGGCCCGGACTACCGCTGGCTGGAGGAAGCCGATCGTCCCCAGAGCATCGGTCGCCTCACCGCCTTCGGTGGCAATATGGGCATCCTGCTGCGGGCCTACATCTATGCCCGGCTGGTGGGCCGGGAGGGCATGGGGCGCATCGCCGAATACGCCACGCTCAACGCCAATTATCTTTTCACCCGTCTGGTCGCGGCCGGTTTCGAGCCCGCCTATGGCCAGCGGCGCGCCAGCCACGAGTTCATCCTCACCCTGCGTCGGGAGGTCCGGGAACTGGGCGTGACCACCATGGACGTCGCCAAGCGTCTGCTGGACTATGGCTTTCACGCCCCCACCACCTATTTCCCCCTCCTAGTCCCGGAATGCCTGCTCATCGAGCCCACGGAGACCGAGACCCCGGAAGAGCTGGACCGCTTCGTCGCCGCCCTGACGGCGATCCGCGCCGAGGCCCAGACCGACCCCGAGCTGGTCAAGTCCGCCCCCCACAGCCTCCCGGTGCGGCGGCTGGACGACGTCCGCGCCGCCCGGGAGCCTGATCTGGCCTGGCGGCCAGGCCGGATCACCGATGCGGCTGGCCCCCGGGGGCGGTCAGGGAAGGCGGAGGACTGAATGGCGGTGCTGGCTACCGGGGTTCTGCCCCTGAGGACGATGGCCCGTGGGTAATCAGAACGCCAGAGGGTGGCGGCGTCTGATGAATGCCTGGCGTTTCTCCCAGGCGGGTTTTCGGGCCGCTTACCGGCACGAGGAGGCCTTCCGTCAGGAAGTCTGGTCCCTGCTGCTGCTCCTGCCCCTGGGGTTGTGGCTGGGGACATCGCCGGTAGAACGGGCCCTGCTGGTGGGTAGCCTGCTCCTGGTGCCCATCGTTGAACTGCTCAATTCCGCCATCGAGACCAACGTGGATCGGATTGGCCTCGAGCGGCACGAGCTCTCGGGGCGGGCCAAGGATATCGCTTCCGCGGCGGTCTTCCTGGTCATCGTCCTGGCCACCAGCGTCTGGGCCTTGGTCCTGATTCCCCGGTGGCTCTGATCCACTCTACACGCGGCACGGTGGCGGTACATGGCTGAACACTTCGAGGATTCCGGCTTCATCCCCCTCAACATCGCCGTGCTGACGATCTCCGACAGCCGGGGGATGGCGGAGGACAAGTCCGGCGCGTTGTTACGTGATAAGGCGGTGGCCGCCGGTCACCGGGTGGTGGCGCGGGAAATCGTGCCCGACGACATCTATCGCATGCGCGCGGTCTTTTCCCGCTGGATCGCCGATCCTGAGATCCAGGTTGTGCTGTCAACCGGCGGCACCGGCGTCACCGGTCGCGATAGTACCCCGGAGGCCATCGCCCCCCTCCTCGACAAGCGGATCGAGGGCTTCGGCGAACTCTTCCGGGCTCTGTCCCGGGAGGAGATCGGTATCTCCAGTATTCAGTCCCGGGCCCTGGCTGGACTGGCCAACGGTACCTTCATTTTTTGCCTGCCAGGCTCCAGCGGCGCCTGCCGCACCGCCTGGGAAGGTATCCTGGAGCCCCAACTGGACCACCGTACCCGGCCCTGCAATTTCGCCCAGCTCATCAAGCGGCTCCAGGAAAAGTAATTCCCTTTGGGACCTGTGTGGTCAGGGTCGGGGGAAGCTGACCATTGATTGGCATCGATGGGCGATGTCCACACGTGAATTGTGATGGGTCCACCCTTCATTGGCAGGAGCTCGACCGATGACCCCTCCCTCCGATTGCTGCCCCGCAGACCCGACGGGCCCCATGGCCCCTCCTAATGCCCCGGGTATCCTCACCCGCGCTCAGGCCCTGGAACGTCTCCTGGCTCGGGCCCGGCCCGTCGTCGGGCGGGAGACCCTGCCTTTGTCCGCGGCCCTGGACCGGGTCCTCGCCGCGCCCATCCACAGCCCCATCGACGTCCCCGGCTGGGACAACAGCGCCATGGACGGTTACGCCCTGCGCGTGGCGGATCTGGCTCCGGCCGGTGGGCGCCTGCGCGTCGCCCAGCGCATCCCCGCCGGTCGCGCTGGCGCCCCGCTGGTGGCGGGAACGGCGGCGCGCATCTTCACCGGCGCCCCCATCCCCCCTGGGGCGGATACGGTGGTGATTCAGGAGGTCTGCCAGGTCGAGGGCGAAACGCTGATCCCGCCCGCGGTGGTCAAACCCGGAGCCAACATCCGCCGTGCCGGTGAAGACATCCGCGCCGGCGCGGAGATCATCGCCACCGGGACCCTGCTGCTGCCGCAGCACCTGGGACTGGCCGCCTCCGTCGGTATCGGGGAACTGTGCCTGTACCGGCGGCCTCGGGTGGCGGTCCTGGCCAGTGGCGATGAACTGGTCATGCCCGGCCAGCCCCTGGGACCCGGTCAAATCTACAACTCCAACCGCTTCACCCTCCGTGGCCTCCTGGATGCCCTGGGATGCGAGGTCATCGACCTGGGTCAAGTGGCGGACAACCTGGAGGCCACCCTCGCAGCCCTGCAGCGGGGGGCCGCCGAGGCCGACCTGGTGCTGGCGAGCGGCGGGGTCTCCGTGGGCGAGGAGGATCACGTCAAGCCCGCCGTGGAGCGCTTGGGCCGTCTGGATCTATGGAAGGTCGCCATCCGACCCGGCAAGCCACTGGCCTGCGGCCATCTTGGCCCCGGAGCCGCAACCACAATCATGCCCCCGGACTGGGATGCCCCGGGCACGCCCTTCATCGGCATGCCCGGAAATCCCGTCTCCCTCTTCGTCACCTTCTGCCTTTTCGTCCGGCCCTTCATCTGCCGCCTGCGGGGGATCAGCGGCGATCTGGCCCCCCGCCCCTGGTGGCTGCCGGCGGGCTTCGAGTGGCCCAAGGCCGGAGGTCGCGAGGAATTCCCCCGCGCCCGCCTGGTGCCCGACGCCGAGAGGGGGCTGGAGGTACGCCTTTATCCCAGCCATTCCTCCGCCGTCCTCAGCTCCGTCACCTGGGCCGAGGGCCTGGCGGTCATCCCCATCGGTCAGACCCTGCGCCAGGGCGACCCGGTCCAGTTTCTTCCCCTGCGGGAGTTGCAGCCATGAACCAAAACCGCTTCCCCCCCGCCAGCCGCCGCCCCCGGCGGAGTCGCCCCCCTTCGCCTTGGGGACCTTAGCGCCATGATTCAGATCCGTTATTTCGCCAGCCTGCGGGAGCGGTTGGACACCGGCGCCGAACAAATCCCTGCCTCCGCTTTGGTAGCCCCCAACGGGGAGGCCAGGGTCGCGGATGTCCTCCATCTGCTGCGCCAGCGTGGCGCCCCCTGGAACGAGGCCCTGGAGGGGAACCAGGGCCTGCTCGCCGCCGTCAACCAGGAAATGGCCGGGCCCGATACCCCCGTCCGGGATGGGGATGAGGTCGCCTTCTTCCCCCCCGTCACCGGCGGCTGAAATGCACA